>NZ_CANQYJ010000039.1 GCF_947628055.1 uncultured Rikenella sp. | reverse complement strand
TAATTTACTAAAAATCTGCATATTGCGCAACTTTTTCATTTATATATCCTTAAAATTCTAATTCAACCAACGAGTAGGTGATGTTTTTACCGACACCTCGTCGATCATACTTAATACCATAGGTATCATATATCATTTGCAAGTGTCGATTGACCTCCTCGGTGGAATAAGTCGTATTCGGTTGAAAATGCCGATATACCGCTCCGATTACTTCCGGTCGGATGATTTGACGGGTAAACTGAAAGCGATCTATTTCTGCACGAATGTCACGCTCCTTAAAGCCGAGTTCCTTGACTTTCGCATAGCCTATCGTATCGAAGGCTTCGAAATACAGTGCATATTCCTGTTTCAGACCTTCATAAGCTAGTCTGTCCTTCTGCGTTCGGCGTTGATAGATTGCATATAATAGCTGAATACGTTCGGCTTTGGACGTATTTTTATCGGCCAACTGTCGACGTTCTTCATCCGTGTAAGCCAGGTATTCCGATTCGGTATGCACATCAAATGCACCGGATCGACGATAAGCTTTATTTAATGCAGCCGGTGTCCGATACAGCATCTTCAGGCGTTCATCCAAATAAGCATTGTTGTATCGGAAATCGTTGGGAGCACCTGTAGCGGTGATGAATCCCTGCATTTTATAATCGGTTCTATCGATGGCTTGGGTAAGGATATGTTTTTCGCCTTTCGATATGACCTGTTTTTGTAATTTGACCAACTCCTGGTAGCCTTGATGTTCTTCCAACAGGAATCTTTCTAATTGTTCCCGGGTTTGATATTTCAGTTTCCAGTCTGTATTGGTGATATGAATCAGTCGCTCGACACCATTGCGAAATCGTCCGACAATCTGGATGGCTTCGGTCTGCGGGTCGATCAAGGTATAGGGCATATCGTGAGATACTTTATAAACGTCAGAGATCAGGATGACCACCGGCTTCTGAGGAAGTTTAATATCCACGGCCGAATAGAAACGGCTGGTAAAGAAATTATACCGGTTCAGGTTCGAGGCCCCGTTATCATTCGTGACGGTATCGAATACATTATATTTAGCTTTCCTCAGCTCTTTCGCAGACTCAGTGCTGCAATAGATATGCGCACGGTCTGAAATTTTCAAATCTGTGATCAAACTCTGGATGTCTGCGATTGAATTATAGAATAAGCATACGGGGATATTTTCATCCAACTGCTTCAATGTGCGTCTAACCATCACGGAGACGTTATTGGTCGGTTTCAGTTCCAACGGTTTCTGATAGGCGAATATCGGTCGGATTTTGATTACCTGAAAACCTTGTTCTTTGAACCGGGGGGCATCAATCAAAATAGGTGTAGCCGAGACCATGGCTTTATGGGTAAAGCTGAAAAAATCGTCGATCGGTAACGCTATATTAGGCCGGTAATCGACCTCTGAGATCAGTTTCTCGCACTCGTCGAAAAGCAAAAAATAGTCCTCTTTATAAGGCTGTTTAAGGGATTGTAAGGCTCTGACCACTTTGGGATAACTGTCGGGAGTGGTCATCAGTTTGACCCATTGTTTTTTCTTTATCCTGTTCTGGATGGTTTGGGCAATCTCTTTGGGAGTCTTTGAACCGAAAACGCCGATCAGAGATTCTTGTTGTTGGCATTTCCCAATAATCACGGGTACATTCGGCTCTATGATAATGGAATGACGGGCGGCATTGATTTCAAGGGTAGTCGCTCCAACGCCACAGATGGTTTTATCCAGAATGATATGGGAAGGTATGTGTTTTTCGGGAAAAATACTCTCCAGATATTGACCAGCCACTAAATCTTTACAGACAACGGGTAAGGGGTGGCTATGCAGGTCGGGGATGTCACCGCAAGAAGCGACAGGTGGATAAGCTTCAACATTTTCGAGGCGGGCCAACAGCTCGTCGATCGAACAGGGAAAGAATCCGTAATCGATACTGCCGTATGGATAATAGGCTTTTACGAGGACACCCTGCGTTTCGTTCTGTTCGGTCGGAGTAAAGTAGAGTGCATTGTGCTGAACCTCACGTCGGAGATGTTTGAGAATATAGTCTTCTTCTATAAAATCGGGTAATTTCCAGTTCGAGAGTGCAGAGGGTAAGCCGGTTATCTTACCTGTCAAAAGATAGGTAAACAAGAAGCGTTCGACTGGCGGTGTCAGCCAAATAAAGGGTGAGGATGACCGATGGCTATATGGAATCAAGTGATAGGATGGCAAATTGTCTTCGGTTTGTAAAGACCCATGTAAAGCTACTCCATCCCGTATCAACAGTTTAAAGGTATGCCAATGACGGGCATTGTCGGAGGCCTGTAACGTATAGAACGGGATTTTTTCACTGTTGGATAGCTTTGGAAGCCGACTGGCATCGAATTTAACCATAATTTCATCCTTTAGGTGGGTTAAAAATGCGAAATCTCTGTTTAATAAAGAAAAAGAGACTATCCCTAACGGGATAATCTCTTGGAATGAGTGACGTAATTCGTAAAGGGTATATCAAAGGAAAATCTTCCGAATAGTGTCATCTTCTTACAGCAAATGTTTCATCGCTTCGTCGATCTGGGCGTTCTCGAAACTGTCCAAGTAAATCTGCGTGACCTTTTCCGAGCTATGACCCAAAGATTCGCAGATAATCGAGGTGCTTACTCCCTCGCGCTTCAACACCGTCGCAAAACTATGACGGGCCACGTAGGTCGTCAGATCGATAGGGATGTTCAATGTTCGCCCGACCTCTTTCAATGCACGGTTCACTTTGGTAATCACCTTGTGAATGCGATTCCGTTGCTGTTGTTCGGTCTTATGAAATGCGGAAAGAATGGGGAATAAAAAAGACGTGCCGTCCTGTCTGTAACGTTCTATAATCTCCTGTGCTTTGGGCTGTAAAGGTAGCCTTATTAACTTGTGCGTTTTACGCCGTGTGTAAATCAGCCGTCCGGCTACGATATTATCGGTTTTGAGATAGGCTATGTCCACGAAATTGATTCCCCCCATGAAGTAACCGAACGCAAACAGATCGACGGCAAATTGGCGGTAGAAATCATCACAACGATACTCAATAATCCGCATGATGTCAGCTTTGCGGATAGCACGTTTGGCCGTCGCCCGGTGCAATTTGGAGACCTTGTAAGATTTGAACGGGTAACAGTCCGGTTTCACACACTTTTCTTCAATGGCTACATTATAGACCGCTCGTAAGGTGCGGAATCGCCGGCCTATCGTATTTTCAGAAAAGCCCTGCCCCCGCAGCCAGGTTTCATAGCGTTTCAACCACACCGTGTCGATATCCGAAAAGCAGATATTCAGATGTCCGTTGAATTTCAGCAAGGAATTGCAGACCTCTTGATGCGAAAGAGCATAGCCCGTTCGCCCCATTCGCTTCAAATTCTCGATTTGAGCTTGAAATACCTCGCCAACAGTGCGTTTCGAAGTCTTGTCCGCAACCCTTTCATGTAATGATGTTGCGGTAAACTCTTTGTTTTCGGCCTGTAATTCAATCATCTTTGTGCGATAGGCTTCTATCTTATCTGCAATAAGACGTTCGATATGCAGACGATTCGGGCAGTTTCTGCGGGGTTTATTCCTCTCGAAATCCCAACATTCAGGACGAACCGAGACGCCGATACTGGAATACTTCAGTCTGCGGTCTTTCGTGATTCGGAGCATTAGCGGCGATTCATTGTTTGCCAATACTTTAGACTTGTAGCAAACGACCTCGATTGTGGCACTCATGGTTTAAACAACCTGTTCAAACGTGCATAAAACCGCTACGAAAAAGACAAAAAGAAAACCACCTGTATTAGCACAAGTGGTTGATTTACAAGGTGGTGCCACCGGGAATCGAACCAGGGACACAAGGATTTTCAGTCCTTTGCTCTACCAACTGAGCTATGGCACCGTGTTTTTGCGATTGCGTTGCAAAGGTAGGCAAAAAATCCGAACCTCCAAATCCCCGGCGAAAAAAACGCAATATTGTATCCGCATCCTTTATCAGCCGTTTTCCGGTTCAGGCCTGTGCCGTACTTTCAATGGGCAGACTTTACCCTAAAAGCTCGGCAAGCGGCAGGCCCGGTTCGGGTGCCGGGCGCTCCCCCGTAGAACCGAATCCGAGAGAAAAGAAAAAGGGATAAAATGCAGCATAACGATACACGGATGCCGTAATTCATAACCGACAGAAATTATACTCTGTAATAGGCCCGGGAACCGCTTGCCAGGCGTGCAGAGAAACGTTTTTCCGATCCGGGAGCAGAAAGCGGAACCGGAATGCCGCCGCAGGACACCCGAACGAACAGTCAAATCGTTATCTTTGCAAGATATTTTAAAAACGTATGGAACGGAATATCGCGGCGGAGCTCCGGAAACGGATATTGGTGCTCGACGGCGGGTTGGGCACCTTGATCCAGGCGCGCAAACTCGACGAAGCCGATTACGGCGGCCATCCCGGGTGCAACGACTACTTAGCCGTCAGCCGCCCCGATGTGATTGCGGAAATCCACGCCGCCTATTTCGAGGCCGGGGCCGATATCGTCTCGACCGACTCGTTCAACGCCAATCCGGTGTCGCTCAAGGATTACGCACTGCAAGACCGCGTTTACGAAATCAACCGGACGGCGGCGCAGCTGGCGCGCGGCGTGGCCGACCGCTTCGAGGCGCAGGACGGGAGACCGCGATTTGTGGCCGGTTCCGTGGGGCCGACCAACCGGAGCGCATCGATGTCGCCGGACGTCAATAATCCCGGCTTTCGGAATGTCACCTTCGATGAACTCGCGAATGGATATGCCGAACAAATCCGGGGGCTCGTCGACGGCGGAGCCGATTTGATCCTGATCGAGACCGTATTCGACACACTCAACTGCAAAGCGGCGATCTATGCTTTGCGGACAATCTTGGGTAACGGGACGATGCCGCTGATGGTCAGCGGCACGATTACGGATGCCAGCGGGCGGCTGCTTTCGGGGCAGACCGTCGAAGCGTTCTACGCCTCGGTCGAACACGGCGGCCTGTTGAGCATCGGACTGAACTGCGCTTTCGGGGCGCGGCAGATGATGCCTTATGTGGAGCGGCTCGGGCGGGTGGCGAAAGGGGCGGTTTCGGCCCACCCCAATGCCGGGCTGCCGAACGTGATGGGCGGCTATGACGAGAGCGCCGAACATATGGCCGTCTTGATCGAGGACTATCTGCGGGCCGGACTGCTCAATATCGTGGGGGGCTGCTGCGGGACGACGCCGGAGCATATCCGGGCCATTGCGCAGGTGGCCCGGAAATACAGCCCCCGTGCTTACCGTGCTCCGCAGGACAACGGCGGGGCGACCGTGCTGGCGGGGCTGGAGGTGCAGCGGGTCGAACCGGCCGCCAATTTCGTGAACGTGGGCGAGCGGACCAATGTGGCGGGATCGGCGAAATTCGCGCGGCTGATCCGCGAGCGGCGGTTCGCCGAGGCGTTGGCCGTGGCCGCCGGGCAGGTCGAGGGGGGAGCGCAGGTGATCGACGTCTGCATGGATGCGCCGATGATCGAGGCGGCGGAGGCGATGACCGAATTTTTGAACCTCGTGGCGGCCGAACCGGAGATCGCCCGGGTGCCGGTGATGATCGACTCGTCGGACTGGCGGGTGATCGAGGCAGGGCTGCGCGTGGTGCAGGGCAAGGCGGTGGTCAACTCCATCTCGCTCAAGGAGGGCGAAACGAAGTTCCTCGACCACGCGCGGACGGTGCGGGCTTTCGGGGCTGCGGCTGTGGTGATGCTGTTCGACGAGCGGGGGCAGGCGGACTCCTACGAACGGAAGATCGAGGTGGCGGAGCGGGCTTACGGGCTGCTGCGCGGCATCGGATTTCCGGCCGAGGACATCATTTTCGACCCGAACGTGCTGGCGGTGGCCACGGGGATCGAGGCGCACGACGACTACGGGCGGGCTTTCATCGAGGCGACGGCATGGATCAAGGCCCATTGCCCGGGGGCGAAGGTGAGCGGCGGGGTGAGCAACCTCTCGTTCTCGTTCCGGGGCAACAACCCGGTGCGCGAGGCGATGCACTCGGTTTTCCTCTACCATGCGGCGCGTGCGGGGATGGACATGGGGATCGTCAATCCGTCGATGCTCCGGATTTACGACGACATCGACAAGGAGCTGCTGACCTTGTGCGAAGATGTGATTCTGAACCGGCGGGCCGATGCGGCGGAGCGGCTGACGGCATGGGCCGAAGCTCATGCGGCGATGGCTGCGGCGGGGAGCGGATCCGCTGCGGCGGCGAAGCATGACGCGTGGCGCGGAGGGACGGTCGAGGAGCGGGTGATCCATGCGCTGGTCAAGGGGATCACGACCCATATCGAGGCCGATACTTTGGAGGCATACGAAAAATACGGTTCTGCCATTGACGTCATAGATCGTGTTTTGATGGTGGGGATGGGACAGGTCGGCGATCTGTTCGGCAGCGGCAAAATGTTCCTGCCGCAGGTGGTCAAGTCGGCGCGGGTGATGAAACAGTCGGTGGCGGTGCTCGAGCCGTTCATCCGAAGCGGCGAGACGGTCGAGCAGGGGGCCAAGCTGCTGATCGCCACGGTCAAGGGCGATGTGCACGACATAGGGAAGAATATCGTCTCGGTGGTGTTGGCGTGCAACGGCTACCGCATGGTGGACTTGGGGGTGATGACCCCGCCGGAACGGATCGTCGAGGCGGCGGTGGCGGAAAAGGTCGATGCAGTGCTGCTTTCCGGGCTGATTACGCCGTCGTTGGAAGAGATGCGCGTCGTGGCGGAGCAGTTCGAGCGGGCGGGGCTGCGGATTCCGATCTGCGTGGGGGGCGCCACAACGTCGGAACTGCACACGGCGGTCAAGATCGCGCCGTCGTACAGCGGGCTGGTGGCCCACTCGACCGACGCGTCGAACTGTGCCAAATTAGTGAACAACGTACTGAAAGAGTACGGTTTCCATCAGCAGTACCGGGAGAAGCAGGAGGCGATCCGCCTGAAATACGCCGAGTTGAGCGCGGCCCGGGAGCTGCGGTCTCTGACGGAGGCGCGGGCGCACAAACTCCGGCTCGCATTCGACGCAACTACGATCACGCAGCCGAAATATTCAGGGAAAAAAGTGCTGACCGCCTATCCGTTGGAAAAAATTGCGGAGCGGATCGACTGGACTTATTTTTTCATCCAGTGGGACTTGCGGGGACGGTATCCGGAGATTTTCGATCATCCGACCAAAGGGGTCGAGGCGCGGCGGCTGTTCGACGACGCGCAGGCCGTGCTTCGGAAATTGATCCGTTCCGGCAAAGTGCGGGCGGATGCCGTGATCGGTATCGTGCCGGCCCGCGGCGAGGGGGACGACATCTGGCTGCGGGGCTGCTTCCACGGCGACGGCACTTCCTGCGGATGCGGGGCGCCGGAGGTACGGTTCGCCTGTCTGCGCAGCCAGAATCCCCGCGACGAATTCAATCGGTGCCTGGCGGATTTCGTGTCGCCGGGGCCGGCGGCGGGATTGCCGCAGGATCATGTGGCGCTCTTTGCGCTGGGGGTGACGTGCGACTATCGGGGGGATTCGGACTACGAAAATATCATGGCGCGCATCTTGTGCGACCGGTTGGCGGAGGCTTTCGCCGTGGAGGTGTCGGCGTTGCTCCGGGACGAACTGTGGGGATTCCCGGCGGGGTCGGACGGCGCCCGGATTGCAGTGGGGTATCCCTCCGCGCCGGATCACAGCGGCAAACGGCTGATCTTCGACCTGCTGGAGGTGGAGGCGGAAATCCCGCTGCGATTGACCGAGAATTTGATGATGGAGCCGACGTCGGCGGTGTCGGGGATCGTTTTCGCGCATCCAGCGGCGGCCTATTTCCATGTCGGAGTGGTGGATAACGAGCAGTTGGCGGACTATGCGCGGCGGTCGGGGCGCACGGAGGCGGATCTGCGGCGGATGATGCCGAACAATGTATTATAGGAAGGCCGGCTTCCTTTCAAAACCAAAAAGAGATGGAGATCAATACAGGCGGATTTATGATTCCCCTCGGCCCGGGCAGCGAACAGGTGATGGCCATCGTGAACGTCACTCCCGATTCGTTTTTCACCGGCAGCCGCCGGCAGAGCGACGCCGAGATTGCCTCGGCCGTTGAAGCCGCGGTGCGCGACGGAGCCGGGATCATCGACCTCGGCGGATATTCGTCGCGGCCGGGAGCAGCGGATATTCCGGCGGACGAAGAACTGCGGAGGCTCGAGAACGGTTTTCGCGCGGCGCGGGGCATTGCCGGGGCGGCCTGTCCCGTTTCGGTCGATACTTTCCGGGCAAATGTCGTGGCACGGCTGTATGAGGAATTCGGAGCCTTTATCGTGAACGACATTTCGGCCGGCGAGCTCGATCCGGAGATGATGGCGACGGTCGGACGGCTGGGCCTGCCGTACATCGCCATGCACATGCGCGGGACGCCCCGGACGATGAGTGCGCTCACGGACTATCCGGCGGAAACGGGGGGCGTGACGGGCGAGGTGCTGCGTTATTTCGTGCGCAAAACGGCGGAAGCACGGGCCGCCGGCATCAAAGATCTGATCCTCGATCCCGGCTTCGGCTTCGCCAAGACTGCCGAACAGAATTTCGAGCTGCTCGGCGGGATGGACACACTGGCTGTGTTCGGTCTGCCGGTGCTGGCGGGATTGTCGCGCAAAAGGATGATCTGGAAAACATTGGGGGTCACGCCGGAGGAGGCGCTGAACGGCACCTCGGTGCTGAATTGGGAGGCTTTGCGGCAGGGCGCGTCTATCCTGAGGGTGCACGACGTGCGCGAGGCGGTCGAAACCGTCAGGTTGTTCCGCACTTACATGAAAAATAAATCATCATAAACAGGATGTGTGTCCCGGAGTGCCGGACGGCCTTGAGCAAAGACTGTCCGGCAGTGAGGACGGTAAATTCAGCGGCCCGCTGGTCCCCTTGCAGCGGGATTAGCTATGGACAGGACGTTCTGCGACTTTTTTTGCAGGGCGTTTCAAGGAGCGGCCGCCGATCGGGATTATCCCCGGGCTACCGCTGGTATCCGGACGGCGCACTGGGCGGCGTCGGCAACAACGGGTACAGCTGGTCATCGTCGGTCAGTGGCACCAACGGTATGAACTTGGACTTCAACGCGACGTGGCTCAATCCCAGCAACGCGAACAACCGCGCCCACGGCTTTCAGGTGCGGTGCCTCCAGCATTTACCCCATCCTGTTTTTACATAACAAGGGAACGCGGCGTTTCCAGAGTGGTGCCAGCCGGCTGCAGCCGGTGAACGCCAGAGCGAACGATAAATTCAGCAGTCCACTGGCGGTCGGCTGACCGTTAGTTATGCGTCTCCCGGTTCCGATCGCATAGATTCGATCGGGCACCGAACGAGTGACTGCTTATGAACTCCGTAGCCCCGGGCTACCGCTGGTATCCGGACGGTGTACTGAACGGCGTCGGCGACCACGGAGCCAGCTGGTCGTCTGCTGTCAGTGATACTTACGGTGTCTACCTGCGGTTCGTTTTGACTGCACTTCAGCCCAGCTATCCGAGCTACCGCTCCCACGGCTTTCAGGTGCGGTGCCTCCAAGCATTTATCGTGACGTCCCGTTCCCTCTCTTTACCTGTCGAATCAACGGATTTGCTTATCTTTGGGATAACGGAAACGGCCCTGCGTTTTTCCGGAGTGTTTTCGGCCCGACTGGAGCCGCAAACAGAGCGAAACGATAAATTCAGCAGCCCACTGATTCCAAAATTTAGTTATTCATGCGAAGCTCCTCGAACAGAACTTCGGGAGACTTCAATCCAGCGGCTGCTCGTGCCGCTGCCGGCAGTGCGCAGTTCCCGCCCCGGGCTTCCGCGACCTCAACAGCGGCGTGGTGGGTGGCGTCGGCAGTAACGGGTACAGCTTGTCGTCGTCCGTCAAAGGCTCGGATGGCATGTGGCTGGAGTTTCGTCTGGCACTCGTCTCTTCCAGCTATGCGGCGGGCCGGGCTGCCGGCCTTCAGGTGCGGTGCCTCCAAGCATTTATCGCGCAGGGTCGTTTCCTCTTTTTACTCGAATCAACGGATTTGCTTATCTTTGGGACAACGGAAACGGCCTGCGTTTTTCCGGAGTGTTTTCGGCCCGGTCGGAGCCGCAAACAGAGCGAAACGATAAATTCAGCAGCCCACTGATTCCAAAATTTAGTTATTCATGCGAAGTTCCGCGAACAGGATTTCGGGAGGCTTCAATCCAGCGGCTGCTCGTGCCGCTGCCGGCAGCGCGGTACCCGCCCCGGGCTTCCGCGACGCAGGCGATGTCGGCAAGTTTGGCGATTTGCTGAATGTCGGCAATTACTCGGAGAGTTGGTCGTCCTCGTTCAGCGCGCCCTATGCGTACTACTTGCACTTCAATCTGACGGTCGTCCAGCACAGCGTCCCGCATGGCCGCGCCCACGGCTTTCCGGTGCGGTGCCTCCAAGCATTTATCGCGCAGGGTCGTTTCCTCTTTTTACTCGAAACGGATTTGCTTATCTTTGGAACAACGGAAACGGCCTGCGTTTTTCCGGAGTGTTTTCGGCCCGACTGGAGCTGCAAACAGAGCGAAACGATAAATTCAGCAGCCCACTGATTCCAAAATTTAGTTATTCATGCGAAGCTCCTCGAACAGAACTTCGGGAGACTTCAATCCAGCGGCTGCTCGTGCCGCTGCCGGCAGCGCGGTTCCCGCCCCGGGCTACCGCGATTACGGTCGCACCGGATATGAGGGCGATGTCAGGAGCATTGGCAACGAGGGGTCAGTTTGGTCCGGTACGGCGGAGAGTGGAAGCACGAACGCATTCCGATTGTTGTTCATTTGTACGAGTATGGTGCCCGAGAATGGGGTTACCCGCGGCCACGGCTTTCAGGTGCGGTGCCTCCAAGCATTTATCGCGCAGGATCGTTTCCTCTTTTTACTCGAAACGGATTTACTTATCTTTGGAACAACGGAAACGGCCTGCGTTTTTCCGGAGTGTTTTCGGCCCGACTGGAGCTGCAAACAGAGCGAAACGATAAATTCAGCAGCCCACTGATTCCAAAATTTAGTTATTCATGCGAAGTTCCGCGAACATAGTTTCGGGAGGCTTCAATCCAGCGGCTGCTCGTGCCGCTGCCGGCAGTGCGCGGTTCCCGCCCCGGGCTACCGTAAGTATCCGGACGGTGCACTGAACGCTGTCGGCAACTATGGGTACAGCTGGTCGTCGGCAGTCAGCGGGACGAACGGCGTGTTCTTGACCTTAAGGTGACGTCCCTTACTCCCCGCAATGTGAGCTACCGCGGCCACGGCTTTCAGGTGCGGTGCCTCCAAGCATTTATCGCGCAGGATCGTTTCCGTTTCCAAATGTTTACGGAGCCGGGTTCCGGAGTGTCTGCGGCCACGGTTGCAGGCAGGGGGTGTATGGGCGGATTCAGCGGCCCGCTGACCGTATTCTTTCGGCGGTTAGTTATTCTCTGGCGTACCCCGCGCGCACGGATTCGCACAGGGTACCGACTCAAGCGGTCGCTTTTTCAGGCAGGCCCGCCCCGGGCTACCGCTACTACGGTACCGGCGCGTTGACCAACGTCGGCAATGAGGGTACGGTTTGGTCTGGTACGGCGGACAGCGGGAGCACGAACGCCTTCCGATTGATGTTCGTTTGCTCGAGCATGAAACCCGAGAATGCGAATTACCGTACTTACGCCTTTCAGGTGCGGTGCCTCCAAGCATCCGTCCTTAAGCCCGGCTCTTTTTTGCGCAAGGGAGTTCCCTGCCTCCGGTCTGTTCCCGGCAAGTGGTTACAATTAGTGAAATTTGGGAAACAGGGCATATCCCTATGTTATGTTCGGAAACGGAAGATACAATCCATCCGATCACCGCACGCTGCACCACGCACCGGCCTGTGCAGAAAAAGAAAAAGAGTTGCAACGGCCGTTGCAACTCTTTGAATCAGAAGCTCCTCGACAAGGACTTGAACCTTGGACCCCCTGATTAACAGTCAGGTGCTCTAACCAACTGAGCTATCGAGGAATCTATTTCGTCTCGCGCCGCCCCCGGAACCGAGGCTCCCCTGCGCCGTTTGACGATGCAAAAGTAATCAAAAATCCTTTACCTCCAAAAAATGGGGTCAAAAAAATCGAAAAAGTTCCTCCCTGTCATTTATCCCCTCAAGAGCGATCGTAGATGAACGGCGGCACAGTCGCCGTAGCGTCCCAGTCGCCCCAACGCGCGGAGATCGAGTCGAGTATCCTCGCCACCCCTTCCGCCGTCGGTTCCGTTACTAATTTGGCCCGCGTTTCCCGAAAATCGGGCAGCCCCTTGAAATAGCTGCTCAGATGACGGCGCAATTCCAAGACCCCGGTTCGCTCCCCTTTCAACTCCACCGACTTCGCCAGATGTTCCCGGGCCAGCGTCACCCGCTCCCGCACCGTCGGCTGCGGCAAAGTCTCGCCCGTATCTAAATAGTGTCGCACCTCGCGGAAAATCCACGGCCGGCCGAATGTCGCCCGCCCAATCATCAGGCCGTCCACCCCGTACCGTTCCGCAAAATCGGCCGCCTTTTCGCCCGACGTAATGTCCCCGTTGCCGATGATCGGAATATGGATCGCCGGATTGTTCTTCACGGCGCCGATCAGCGTCCAGTCCGCCTCGCCGCGGTACATCTGCGCCCGCGTGCGTCCGTGGATGGTCAGCGCTTCGATCCCGACGTCCTGCAGACGCCAGGCGATCTCTTCGATATTCTTCGATTCGTCGTCCCAGCCCAAGCGCGTTTTGACGGTCACGGGTACCCGCACCGCCTGCACGATCCGGCGGGTCATTTCGACCATCTTCGGCACGTCGCGCATCATGCCCGATCCGGCTCCGCGTCCGGCGATCTTCTTGACGGGGCAGCCGAAGTTGATGTCGATGACTTCCGGCCCGGCGGCCTCGGCCATCCGGGCGGCCTCGACCATCGGTTCGATTTCGCTGCCGTAGATCTGGATGCCGATGGGCCGTTCTGTGTCGTCGATGCGGAGCTTTTCGAGCGATTTGCGGGCGTCGCGGATCAGCCCGTCGGCGGAGACGAATTCAGTGTACATCATGTCGGCTCCGAACCGCTTGCAGATGTAGCGGAACGAAGGGTCGGTGACGTCCTCCATCGGTGCGAGAAAAAGGGGCAGGCTGCCCAGGTCGAGGTCTCTGATTTTCATAATACGGGCACTGAATGGCGGGGACAAAAATAGTCCCAAATAACCGGGCTTCCAAAAAAGAAGCGGGGCATGCTCCCGAAAAGGTGCATGCCCCGCGATTTTCGCCACGTCCGCCTCTGCGTCCGCCTCCGCCTCTGCGTCCGCCTCCGCCTCTGCGTCCGCCTCCGCCTCCGCGCCCGTCTCCGCCTCCGCGCCCGTCTCCGCCTCCGCGAATTACTTGAGAATCATGTCGCTCTGTCCCACCATCAGCCCGTCCACATAGACCATCACGGTATACTGTCCCGCATAGAGCCCCGCCGTATCGTAGTAAATGCTCACCGGCAAGTCTTCACCCTGATAGTCGACCGCCCGTTTGGCCGAATAGGGAATCGATTCGCCCTCAAAAGTGAACCGTCCGTTGTCCGGCGACCCCAGAATATCCGCATCCGGCGTAATGATCCGCACATACACCGTCCGTTCGCCCGGAATGGCCATATCATTTGCCGACAACACGAACTCCGTCACTAATCTTTCGGTCTGTTTCGCCCGGATTACCGCCTTGTTCCGTTTGTTGTACGCCAGCAGTACCACTTCCCGCGCCCGGATCTGCGAGCCACGCTTGATCTGGTTGTTGAGTTCCTGATTCATCTCCTCCGCCTGTTCCGTTCTCAGCCGCAGTGAAGTCACCTCTCGCCTGTAGCGTAGGTTTTCCCCCGCTAACAGTTGGTTGAGCCGGTTGAGCGAGTCAATCTGCCGCACGAATCCTTGCATGGCCGTCCGCAGCGTCCCCAATTCGCGTTCGTACTTCTTGACCTTGGAATAGTTCCAGCTGCGTTCCTTCTTGAGCCGGTCGAGCAGCGAGTCGGCGATATGCCGCTGCTGCATGAGCGCCACGTTCATGGTATCGTTGTCCACCTTCAAATCCCCCATTTCCCCCAGCAGCACGGTCAGCCGGTTGGTCAGCGTATCCTTGTCGACCAGCAGTTCCTTTTCGCTGCTCTTGAGCTCCTGGACCTGGCGCCAGAAGAAGAACGAGATGACGGCCAGCACGGCCAGCAGGATAATAATGGCGATTTTCAACCCCTTGACCGAACTGCCGCTCTCCTGCTGGGGATAGTCATTGTAGTCGTAGTCGTTTTCGTTATATTCCATAACCTCTGTTTTTAAGTAAAGCAGTAGTTCTTTTTTCGTTTCAACCCGCAAATAACATGCCCAAAACGGAATCCGCAGCGGGAGATGTCAGTTTTCCGGACACATCCCTCCCCGGAAAACTCCGTCGGCCGGCTGAAAATGCCGCTCCGGCAGAAGGCCGCAGGCCAGGCTGTCCGTACAATTTTGGTGCAAGGTATAGAAAAAATCGCATACAAAAAACTTTTTTTTCGGGCGTCTTATATTTTTCCCTAAACTATATCCTATTATGCAAATAATTGACAATTAAATTTCGTCCTGAAGATAAAATTCCGTAACTTGCGCCGTTAAACTGACAAAACCGGACACCACGAATATTTTATTCAGATTCCGAATGATGACTATCAACACTTCTATTTTAGGTTCCATCACCGACGAGAACATGAGCGTAGTGGCCTACAAGGCATTTATGCTCAAACGGCGTATCATTCTGGCCCTCGCTACCGAAGGGGATTGCACCATAGCCGACCTGTCGCGCATCCTGAATGTCAGCAACCCGACGATCACCAAACTGATCGGGGAGCTGATCCGGGAGGGGTATGTGCGCGACCTGGGCAAGATCGAGACCGGCGGGGGGCGCCGCCCCTGCGCTTTCGGGCTGGTCTCGGACTCGGGCTATTTTCTGGGGGGCACCATTTCGGAAAACACGCTTTGTTTCGGGCTGATCGACCTGAACAAAAACACCGTGACCGTCCAGAAAGACATTCCCTTTTCGTACAACACGCCCACCCAGTTCGTCGAAACCTTAGCCGAACGCATTCGGGAGTTTATCGCCACGCTGGGCAGTGCGCGGGACAAGATCCTCGGGATGGGGATCACGGTCAAGGGGCGCGTGGACGCCTCTTCGGGTGTGATTTACAATGCGATGAACACCGACGGGTATCCGCTGGCGCGGATCATTCAGGAGAAGACCGGGATCGAAACCATCGTGGAGAACGACACCCGGGCCATGACCTACGCCGAGTATCTGACCGGCGACAGCGAAGGGGTTCAGAACGCTCTGTTCATCAACGTGGGGCGGGGGATCGGTGTGGGGATCATCGTGCGCGGCAAGCTCTATTACGGGAAGTCGGGATTCTCGGGCGAGTTCGGGCACATCCCTTTCTTCGACAACGAAAAGATATGCCAATGCGGCAAAAAAGGGTGTTTGGAGACCGAAGCGTCGGGGATGGCCCTCGAGACGCTCTTCGCCGAGCGGCTGCAGGAAGGTGCCTCGTCGATCCTCTCCGACCGTTTCCGCGCCGGCGAGCCGATCACCATGCACGACATCATCGAGGCGGCCAAAAGTGACGACGTATTGTCGATCGACCTGATCACCGGTATCGGCGAGAAACTCGGCCGGGGGATCAGCGTGCTCATCAACCTGTTCAATCCGGAGTTGGTGGTGATCGGCGGGCCGCTCTCCGAGGTGGGCGATTATCTGATGCTGCCGATCCGTACCGCGCTGAACAAATACTCGCTGCGATTGGTGACCCGGGACACGACGCTGCGCCTCTCGACCCTCGGCGATACGGCGGGGGTGCTGGGGGCGGCCTTGCTGACCCGCAACCGCATGCTCGGCATCCTGTAGCTTCGGGAAACCGGTTGGGCAGTTCCGGAAGACGAAAGTGTGTGCTTGCGTCGGAAGCGGGACGGCAAACGGGCGCTTTCCGACAGGGACGACCTGCGGTCGGGCCGGAACGGGTGAAGGCAAAACACGGGCAGCCTTATGAAAAAGTCCGGCAGAGGAAGCAACGCTTCCTCTGCCGGACTTTTATTGCGTAGAAACTATTAGCAATCGCCGTCCGTCCGGTGCATAGGATATTCCGGACTTTTATGTAGAATCGTTTAGGCCGGACGAAACAATGCCGAAGTGCAGGCGAACGCGTCTCGTTCCAGGCAAATCGTCCGTCTCCGGGCGTTCCGATCCCCAAACGTTACTTGTTCATCGTCGCCAGAAACTCCTCGTTCGAGACCGTCCCTTCCATCTGTTTCTTGACCAACTCCATCGCTTCGACGGAGTTCATGTCCGTCAGGTGCCTGCGCAGAATCCATATCTTCTGCAAGGTATCCCGCTCCAGCAACAAGTCATCCCGCCGCGTCGAGGAAGCGGTAATATCCACAGAAGGGTAAATCCGTTTATTCGACAATTTCCGGTCGAGCTGCAACTCCATATTTCCCGTCCCCTTGAACTCCTCGAAGATCACCTCGTCCATCTTCGATCCCGTGTCGATCAAGGCCGTGGCGATAATCGTGAGCGACCCCCGTTCCTCCGTATTCCTGGCCGCCCCGAAAAACCGCTTCGGTTTGTGGAGCGCATTGGCGTCCACCCCCCCCGACAAAACCTTCCCCGAAGCCGGCTGAACCGTATTGTAAGCCCGCGCCAGCCGGGTAATGGAGTCGAGAAAAATGACCACGTCGTGCCCGCATTCGACCATCCGCTTCGCCTTTTCGAGCACCATCTCGGCCACTTTCACATGTCGCGACGCCTGTTCGTCGAACGTCGAGGCGATCACTTCCGCCTTGACGCTCCGCGCCATGTCGGTCACCTCTTCTGGCCGTTCGTCGATCAGGAGCATGATCATGTATGCCTCCGGATGATTGTCCGCAATGGCATTCGCAATCGCTTTGAGCAGCATCGTCTTCCCCGTTTTCGGCTGGGCCACGATCAACGCCCGCTGCCCTTTGCCGATCGGTGCAAAGAGGTCTACCACTCTCGTGGACAGGTTGTTGTGTCCGTTTGAAGTAATATTGAACTTGACTTCCGGGAAAAGCGGCGTCAGAAATTCAAACTGGATCCGGTCGCGCACCATTTCCGGCGGCAGCCCATTGACTTCGACCACCTTCACCAGCGGGAAGTATTTTTCCCCCTCCCGCGGCGGTTTGATGATCCCTTTGACCGTATCCCCCTGTTTGAGCCCGTAGCTCTTGATTTGCGCCGGCGATACATAGACGTCGTCCGGCGAGTTGAGGTAGTTGTAGTCCGCCGACCGCAGGAAGCCATAGCCGTCCGGCATGGTCTCCAAAGCCCCCTCGCAGTTGATGACTCCCAGGAAATCGTTCTGGGGGTCGATCTTCCGGGACTGGAACTGCGGGGCTTGCTGCCGCGCTGCCCCCCCCATGCTTTCTTCAGCCGGAACAGCCGTCTGCATGTTCGTGGCCGCATGCCGTCCCCGGTTTCCATAACGTCCCTGTCCGGGCAGCCCCGAATATCTTTCCGCCATTTTCTCGGGGCTTGCGCTGTAAATCTGCCCGGTCGGATGTTGCGTATCGGTATATTCTTCGGCCGACAAAACCGCCATTTCGGGTTTGGCCGTAACCGGTTGCGGACCCGGATTGTTCGCCGGATTCGCGGCATCGTATTCGCCGGGTATTCTGCGTCTCCTGCGGCGGATATTGTTTCCGACTGTCTGTTGCGGTTGCATCTGTGCCGGAGCGGGGCGCTCCGTTTCGACCGGGTCGGAGGCGGGTTCCGGCATTTGATCCGGCATGGTTCCCCCGGCGGCGAGCAGTCGGGAAATCAGTTCCTGCTTCTTGACGTACCTCTTGCCGGTCACGACACCGGCGGCTTCGGCCATCGAACGCAACTGACCGAGGGTCAGGCGTTTCAAAGTCTCTTTGTCTTGCATGTAAAAGAGTATAAGGTATAGTGCGGACGTATAGGGGGACGCACAATAACGGTCTGACCCTTTGTGCATAAAGGTCGAATGCGCCGTCCGTAAAGTTTAAGAATTTATGTTTTCGTTGGAATTACGCAGCTGTGCGACGAAAAACTGCGTCCCAAAGATAAACATTTTTTCTTACAGTGCAAATCCGGTGCCGAAAATCAGTTGTCTGACGGAAACAATGCCAGTATGCGCTGCAAGTCTTCCGGGGTGTCGATGGCGTGGCTTTCGAGTGTGGTCACGGCTGTGCGGATACGGTAGCCGTTCTCGAGCCAGCGCAGCTGTTCGAGCGATTCGGCTTTCTCTAAGGGCGACGGGGGCAGTTTGGTTACTGCCCGCAGTATGTCGCTGCGGTAGGCGTAGAGGCCGATGTGTTTGTAATAGGTGTGGCGGGCCTGCCATTCGTCTCGCGGCACGCCGCGCAGAAACGGAATCGCGCTGCGGCTGAAATAGAGGGCGTCGCCGGTGGCTGACAGAACGACTTTGGGGGAGTTTTCGTTGAAGATGTTTTCGTCCGGGGCGAATGGTTTGACGAGTGTGGCGATTTGGGTCGCGGGATCGTCGAAGCAGCGACGGATTTGTTCCAATTGTTCGGTGGCGATAAAGGGTTCGTCGCCTTGGATGTTCACCACGATGTCGAAGGGGTGTCCGGTGATTTTTTCGGCGGTGTCGAGGGCTTCGGCGCAGCGGTCGGTGCCGGAGCGGTGGGCGGCGGAGGTCATAATGACTTGTCCGCCGAATGTCCGGACGGTGTCTTCGATGCGGGTGTCGTCGGTGGCGACGTAGCAGGCGGTGCCGAATAGGGTGGTGCTGCGTTCGTATACGCGCTGTATCATGGGCTTGCCGTGTATGTCGGCTAAGGGTTTGCCGGGAAAACGGCTCGAGGCGTACCGCGCCGGAATCAATGCCAAAAATCTCATCGCTTTTATCTATTTTTATCCGTTCGTTTAGTCACTACCTTATGTTTGAGGGTACTGTTCTCTTTGTGAACAAAGAGAACCAGAAAAACTTTTTGAGATGCTAACGCATCTCTTGAGCCTGCCGGGTACCCTTGTCTTTGATCCTTTTGGGGTGTGAGCAATAGCGGGTTATCGAGTGATTACCTTATACCCGCTATTGCCGCACCCCAAAGAAAGTGCAATGCAAGAGGACTGCGGAGCCTAAGGAGTAGCGCAGCTATCTGAAAGTTTCTTTGGTTCTTTCTTTTCAAAGAAAGAACGGTTCCATCCAATAAGGTAAAGATTAAACGAACGGATAAAAGTATAAAAAAGATGGGAGATTGGTATACGGAGCCCTTGGAGGAGTTAGCCCAGGAATTTACCGGGCCGGAATGGGAACAGACAGTAAAAATAGCCAGACAAGAGAACGAATGGTTCACCCCTATACAGATCGGACAGGCCATCAGCGCATTGCGCAGAGAGATGCTGACACCCGCCCGGCTTCGGGAATGGCTTTCGGGGTATCGGAAACCGGCAGACTTCGAGACACGCCAGGTCGGAATCGTGATGGCCGGGAATCTCCCGCTCGTGGGTTTTGCCGACCTGGCCGCCGTGGTGGTTGCAGGACATCGGGCAGTGGTCAAGCCCTCCTCGAAAGACCGGGCGCTGACCCGATTCGTCATAAAGAAACTTCGCGAAAGCGGGTGTGAAATCGAAAGCGCCGAGGAGCTGCAACCGGAGGAGCTGGACGGGGTGATCGCTACAGGCGGCGATGCGGCACGGGCACATTTTGCCCGCCGATTCTCCGGGATTCCCGCATTGCTTCGCGGGAACAGGCAAAGCGTGGCCGTGCTCACCGGTCGTGAGACCGACGGCGAGATAAAAAGTCTGGCCGACGATATGTTCCTCTATTGGGGCTTGGGATGCCGGAGTGTGACTCGGCTATTCGTGCCGCGCGGTTGGGATATGGAGGCTTTCGCAGAGAAAATGTCCCGGCAGGCTCCCGAATCGCATCCGAAATACGCGGAATGTTATCGCTACGCGCGGGCTATGGCGGCGATGGGTGCAGACCGGTGGGCGGACGGCGGTTTTTTTGTGCTGCGGCAGGTCGATATGCACACGGGCCCCGTTGCGCCGAGAGTGGCCGAAGTGCTGTGGTCGGAGTACGGCTCCGCGGACGAGACGGCCGGATGGTTGGCGCGACACGAGGGAGTGTTGCAATGCGCGGCGGGGGCCGTACCGGAAAGTTTCCCGCGCCGAGCGGCGCTGGGAAGAACGCAGTTCCCCGGTTGGCGCGATTATGCCGACGGGGTGGATACGATGGAGTTCCTGCTCGGGTTGTAGCGTTCTCTCCCGTATCCCCTTGCGTATGATTTTAGCGCCCTCCGGCCGACGATCCTTTGGATATTGGTGCGGAAT
>NZ_CANQYJ010000038.1 GCF_947628055.1 uncultured Rikenella sp. | reverse complement strand
TCGGGCGGTATGCTTCCATGCGGGGCGTGGTGGTCTCGCTGGCCCATACGACGGCGGACTATCCGGTGGTGAAGCAGGCGCGGGAGGCGGGTTTCAGTCATGCGACCCATTTTTATAATGCGATGACGGCGGTGCACAAGGAGGGGATTTACAAGCGGGCGGGGACGGTCGAGGGGGTTTACTTGGTGCCGGAGATGACGGTCGAAGTGATTGCGGACGGGATCCACGTGCCGCCGGCTATCTTGCAGCTCGTGTATCGGATCAAGGGGCCGGAACGGGTGGCGTTGGTGACGGATGCGATGTCGGCGGCGGCTTGCGGCGGCGGTACGGGGGATGTCCTGGATTCCCGGCTGATTATCGAAGACGGGGTGTGCAAGTTGGCCGACCGGTCGGCGATTGCGGGGAGTATCGCGACGGGGATTCGGCTGCTCCGGACGATGGTGCGGGAGGCGGAGGTGCCGCTCGCGGATGCGGTGCGGATGGCTTCCGGGACGCCGGCGCGGATCATGGGGATCGACGATCGGAAGGGGATGATCCGGCGGGGGATGGATGCCGACCTGATTGTTTTCGACGACGATATCGAAATCCGGCAAACGATCGTGGGAGGACGTCTTTTGGTATAAGACGGCGTGTGCGGCACCGGGGCCGGGGCTTGGGAAACTGGGAATGCACCGAAGGTTAACCGGCTGGCGTAAGGTTGTCTTTCCGGTTTCCGGTCGCGAGTACGGTGTTAGAGTTCGTCGATCAGGTAAATCTCTTCGCCGGAGCGGCGCATCAGGAAGTTTTCGCGGGCGAAACGCTCCAAAAACGCACTGTCTTTCAACCCTGCGATCACGGTGCTGTCTTCCCGGAGCTTATGAAGATAAAAAGCTTTTTCGCTTTCCAATTCCCGGATTTTCCGGTCCAGTGCCTGGGAATCGAGGTAATTGTTCCGGTCGAAAAAAAGCACCCACGCGACAAAAGCCAATGTCGCGAGGATAATAAGGTTCCGGTTGGAAAAGAGTCGGTCGATTTTCATCATAACCTGCCCTGCAAAGATAAGCTATTTGCCGGGGTATCTGTCATGCCTGCATGATTTCCCTTATCGGTTTTGGCGGTAGCGGAAAAAATGATCTACCGGGCCGTGTCCTTCGCCAATGTGCAGGTCTTGCCCCGCCTCGATCGCCCGATGGATAAAGTCCGTGGCATGCCCCACCGCACGGGCAAGCGGATGGCCTTGCGCCAGATGGCAGGCGATGGCCGAAGAAAGCGTGCAGCCTGTTCCGTGGGTGTTTTTCGTGTCGATCCTTCGGTGCGTATAAATGTGCGGCGACTGTTCCCGGACGGTGAACAGCGTGTCAGTCAGCTCGTCACTCGACAGGTGTCCCCCTTTGAGCAGCAAGGCTCTGGCCCCCTGCTGTCGAAACGCCTCCCACACCGGCCCATAATCCGCCTCCGAAACGATGTGGAGACCGGTAAGCCGCTCCGCTTCCGGAATGTTGGGCGTGACGACCGTGGCCAACGGCATCAGCCAGGTGATGATCGCCTCGGCTGCGCTTCCGCCGGTCAGCACGTCGCCCGAAGTCGCGACCAGCACCGGATCGAGCACAATAAAAGGAGGTTCGTACTCTTTCATCAGCGAAGCGACCAGCTCCACGATCTCCGCCGTGGCCAGCATGCCGATCTTGATCGCATCCGCACCGATGTCGTCCAGCACCGCCCGAATCTGTTTCTCGATCATATCCGTCGAAAGCGGCTCCACCGCCGTAACGCCGAGCGTGTTCTGTGCCGTCACAGCCGTGACGGCGCTCGACGCATAGCAGCCTAAGGCCGAAATGGTCTTGATGTCCGCCTGGATGCCTGCGCCTCCGCCGCTGTCCGAGCCTGCTATAGTCAGAATCCTTTTCATCTTTTTTTCGGAATCAGAAGTGTTTAAAGCCTGTAAAATGACTGGCAGTGTCCCGATAACTGATTTCCGGGTCTCCCGTCCGGCACTCTCCGATTACATATAACGGATGGCCGAAACGTTCCGCGAACCGTTTTTGCAGGTCGTTTATATGGGCCGGATCGACCGTTAGCAGCAGCACATAGTCTTCTCCTCCCGCCAAGGCCATTTCCAGAACGTCCCATCCTTTCCGGGCCGCCGTTTTCCGCAATAGAGGCGAAACGGGAATGTCGTTCGCCCGCACCGTCGCCGCCAACGAAGAAGCCCGCAGGATATGGAGCAAATCCGAGGCCACGCCGTCCGACACATCCATCATGGCACGGACGCTTTCCTGCGCTCCCAGCCATTCCCCTTCCGCCAAGTGGGGCCGCGGACAGTGGTGTCGCCGGATCAGCTCTTCGGTATCGGCATCGGGCGGCAGATGCTGCAAAATGGCCTGCAAGCCAGCCGCCGAATCCCCCAGCGGTCCCGTCACGGCAATCAGATCTCCGGCCCGTGCCGCATTTCGCCGCTTGATGCGCCAGTTCTCTGCCAGGCCCAAGACCGTGATGTTAATGACAATCCCTTCCGGAGACGAGGTAGTATCCCCTCCCAACAGCGGCACCCCGAATGAACGATACCCCTCGAAAAAAGCGTCGCACCACTCTACTCCGACCGTGCCGGCCGGCAGCCCGAGGCTCAGGAAGGTAGCGACCGGTTTGGCCCCCATCGCCGCCACGTCGCTCAAATTGACCGCCAATGATTTGTACCCCAAGTCATAAGGCGTGATCCGTTCACGCAGGAAGTGAACATTCTCGACCAGCAGGTCGGTGGTGACCGCCAGCGACCGGTCGTTTCCCCACGGGATCACCGCACAGTCGTCGCCGATCCCCTCCCACCCCTGCGGAATCAGGCTCTTAAAGCGCTCTGCGATCCGCCCGATCAGCCCGAATTCCCCTATCTCGTTGATTTTCATCGTTTCGCTTCTTTTACGGCGGACAGCAGTTCCGCAGTCGCCCCGGCCGGGGAAGCCGCCGAGCAAATGGCGCTCACCACCGCCGCCCCATCCGCTCCGGCGCGGATCACATCCCGAATATTGGAAAGGTTAATCCCTCCGATCGCCACGACCGGCATTTCCGGCCCGACCCTATGCCGTATGTTCCGAAGACCGTCCAACCCCAGTGCCGGTGCGGTATCCGTTTTGGTCGGCGTCGAAAAAACGGGACTGGCTCCGATGTAGTCTAATCCGCTGAGCGACAGGCATTCCTGCGCTTGTTCCTCGTTTTCGACCGAAAGGCCGATAATCGCCTCCGGCCCCATGATGCGCCTCGCGTCGGCATAAGCCATGTCGTGTTGTCCGATGTGCAGCCCCTCGGCGCCGACCGCGAGAGCAATATCCGCCCGATCATTGATTATCAGCGGAATCCCTGCCGCATGTGTGAGTGCGTGTATCGTTCGCCCCAGTTCGATAAATTGCCGCGTGTCGCATTCCTTCTCGCGCAGCTGCACCATCGTCGCTCCCCCCTCCACCGCCGCGCGGACGATTTCGGTCAGCGGCCGCCCGAGCGACAAAATCCGGTCGGTTACTATATACAATTCCAGCGCCTGGCGCGTCAGATTTCCCATTGCCGCACCTCCTTCACCGCTTCGCGCAATTCATTCGCGATGTTTTGCATAATGTCCGCTACCGGCTCGATTTTGCGGATCAGCGAGGCGATCTGTCCTATCTCCAGTTCTCCTTCTTGCAAATTGCCCTCGAAAATGCCTCGTTTCGAGCGTTTTGCACCTAACAGCTCCCGCAACTCTTCCGCCGAAGCCCCCCGCGCCTCCGCCTCCGCCACCTGTCGGTAAAAGTCGTTCCGGATCATCCGAACCGGACTTAACTTTTTGAGGCATAGCATGGTATCTCCTTCGCCGATCGTGGTGCAGAGATTTTTGAACGCTTCGTGAGCCGACGACTCCTGCGACAGTGCGAACCGGGTTCCCATCTGCACCCCGTCGGCGCCCAAAGCCATAGTCGCCAGCATCCCCCGCCCCGTCGCAATCCCCCCTGCGGCCAGCAAAGGCAGCTTCGTCACAGCCCGAACCTGAGGGATCAGGGTCATGGTCGTGATTTCTTCGCGCCCGTTGTGTCCCCCCGCCTCGAACCCCTCGGCGACGACAGCATCCACCCCCGCCGCTTCCGCTTTGCGGGCGAAACGGGCCGAAGCTACCACGTGCGCCACGGTAATCCCTGCCGACTTCAGCCGTTCCGTATAGAGGGCCGGATTACCGCCCGAGGTGAAAACGACCGGTACCTTTTCATTTATGAGGATTCCGATGATTTTCTCGATCTCCGGGTAAAACAGCGGCACGTTCACCCCGAACGGCCGGCCTGTCCCGGCCAGTGCCGCACGGGTTTTGGCGATATGTTCGGCCAGCGTCTCCGGGTGCATCGACCCCGCCCCGATCAGTCCCAGTCCACCTGCGGCCGACACGGCTGCGGCCAACCGCCACCCGCTGCACCAGACCATGCCGCCCGAGACGACGGGGAATTCTATGTTAAAGAGTTTTGTCACAGGCGTTTCCATCCTTGTTGCCGATTTTGGTCAAATATTGGATAAAGATATAATAAAAAATCTATAAATTTGTAGAATACAAGGTCTCTCATCGGAGGCATGTTGTCTCGGAGGGACACTGAACTTCAGATATGCCGCGAAAAAAGATTATTGCCGTCATTGCGGGAGGGGATTCTTCCGAAGATGTGATCTCGTATAAGAGCGGGGCGCAGGTCTACGGTTGTTTGGACCGGAATCTGTTTGACCCTTATTTGGTAGTGCTCCGGCACGGGAGGTGGCGGGTGAACCCGTCGGATGCCTCTCCGGAAGGGGCGGTGCTGCCGGTCGACCTGAACGATTTCAGCTTTACCGATCATACGGGGCGGCGCGTCAAGTTCGATTATGCCTTGATCCAGATACACGGGACGCCGGGCGAGAACGGAATTTTGCAGGGGTATTTCGAACTCATGGGGATACCCTACTCCACTTGTTCGGCGGAGGTTTCGGCTTTGACGTTCAACAAGTCGCTCTGCAAACTGGCTTTGCGGGGTAAACCGGGGATCCGTTTGGCGCGGGAAATCCTCCTGCACAAAGGAGAACCGATACCGGCGGCGGAGGTTATCGTCAAGGAACTCGGTTTGCCGTTCTTTATCAAGCCGAATGCCAGCGGGAGCAGCTTCGGGGTGACCAAGATCAAGGCGGATGCTTTTTCTCCGGAAACCGTTATGCGGGCTATCGAGGCGGCGTTCCGGGAGAGCGATGCGGTGATGCTGGAGCAGTTCGTGGACGGGCGCGAGGTGAGCTGCGGAATGATGGTGATCGACGGGAAAGAGTGGATACTGCCGGTGACGGAGTTGATTACGGAAAACGAATTTTTCGACTTCGAGGCGAAATATACGGCGGGGGCGTGTCGCGAGGTGACGCCGGCGGTACTGCCTCAGGAGGCCGTGCGCGCGCTTAATCAAGCGACGGCGACGGCTTACCATACGTTGGGGTGCAGGGGGGTGGTGCGGATCGATTTCATTGTCGATCGGAAAACGGGAGAGCCGTATTTTATCGAAGTCAACACCACGCCGGGGATGAGTACGGCCAGTATCGTGCCGCAGCAGTGGCGTGCGGCGGGGCTGACGATGGGCCAGGCTTTCGGGATGATTATCGACGAAACATCAAAAAAATAAACAAAATAACCGCTATTATGAGTACGAACTACAAACTCAAAACCGAAGGGGGCCTTAAGAAAGGGGCCGAACCGCTGGATATTATCACTCGGTTCGAGCGTATTCCGACCTACATCGCTGCAACGGCAGAGGACGGTGCATTCCGCGTGGCGGCGGAGATCGCCGAAGCGATCAAGGCAAAAGCTGCCGCGGGCGAGAAATGTGTGCTGGCCTTGACGGCGGGCAAATCGCCGATCGGCGTGTACCGCGAATTGGTGCGCAGACATAAAAATGAAGGGTTGAGCTTCAAAAATGTGGTGATCTTCACCCTGTTCGAGTTCTATCCGATCAATCCGACCGAACAGCAGAGCTACACCTATTCGCTGTACGAGGAACTCATCAACCAAGTGGACGTTCCGGCTGCGCAGGTGCATACTTTGGACGGAACCGTGCCGGCGGATCAGGTGAGCGGATACTGCAAGAAATACGAGGCGGCTATCCATGAAGCGGGCGGTATCGACATCCTGCTGCTCGGGATGGGCGACCAGGGGCAGGTGGCTTTGAACGAGGCGGGGACATATCAGAACACCGGGACGCGCGTGGTGGCTTTGAGCAATGCTTCGCGGAAAATGGTGGCGTCGTTGTTCTACGGGATTGAAAATGTGCCGGCGCGGGCTTTGACGGTGGGGATTGCGACCATTATGCAGGCCAAGCGCATCATGCTGATCGGCTGGGGCGAGGACAAGTCGGAGGTGGCCGCCAAGGTCATCGAAGGCACTGTGGATGCGGCGATTCCGGCTTCTTACTTGCAGAACCACAGCAATGTCGAAGTGGTGCTGGACGAGGACGCAGCGTCGCACCTGACACGCGTGGCTACGCCGTGGCTGGTGGGGACTTGCGTGTGGACGAACCGGTTCATTCGCAAGGCGGTGCTGTGGCTGTGCCGGAAAGTCAACAAGCCGATTCTCAAGGTGACTTACCAGGACTATATCGACAACAGTCTGGGGCAGTTGATCGAAGAGACGGGACAGACCTACGACAAGATCAACATTCAGGTGTTCAACGACTTGCAGCACACCATTTCGGGCTGGCCGGGAGGAAAGCCGAATGCGGACGATTCGACCCGTCCGGCGCGTTCGTTCCCGTTCCCGAAACGCGTGGTGATCTTCAGTCCGCACCCGGACGACGACGTGATTTCCATGGGGGGGACTTTCATTCGGTTGGTGGATCAGGGGCATGATGTGCACGTGGCTTATCAGACCTCGGGGAATATCGCGGTACATGACGATGTGGTGCTTCAGACTTTGGATACGGCGCGCGAATGCGGGTTCGAGGACAAGTACGAACACTTCAAACAGTTGATCCAGAGCAAGGTGAAGGGGCAGCCGGAACCGCTGGAGCTCAGGAAGTTCAAGGGCTCTATTCGTCGGGGCGAGGCACGGGCGGCCGACCGCAGCTTCGGCTTGAACGACGATACCAATGTGCATTTCCTGAACCTGCCGTTCTATGAAACCGGTTCGGTGAAGAAAGGGGCGATTTCTCAGGCGGACATCGATATTGTGATCGACCTGCTGCGGAAGATTCAGCCGCATCAGATCTATGCCGCCGGCGACCTGTCGGACCCGCACGGCACGCACCGGGTTTGCATCGAGATCGTGCTGGCTGCTGTGAACCAGATTAAACAGGAAGGGGATAAATGGCTGAACGACTGCGTGATGTGGCTCTATCGCGGGGCATGGCAGGAGTGGGATCTGGATATGGTGGACATGGCCGTGCCGCTGAGCCCGGACGAAGTGATCAAGAAACGGCATGCGATCTATCGGCATTTGTCGCAGAAGGATATTGTGCCGTTCCCGGGGGATGACAAACGGGAGTTCTGGGAACGGGCAGAGGATCGGACGCAGGCCACGGCGCAGCTGTACGATAAGCTCGGGATGGCGGAATACCAGGCGATCGAGGTTTTCGTTAAGTATCCGATTTTCTAACTTTTCCGCTCTATTGCGGTACAATCCTGCTTTTGGCCGGACAGCATGCTGTCCGGCCAAAAGTATTTATAAATCAGACTCTTTTATCTCCTTTTGGGACACCTGCTTCACCGCTGTTGAGCAATACCTTTAATATATGTTTTAAGGGACTGAGCTTGCCGGCGCATGGCCGCAATGTGGGGTACAAAGAGGGCGGCAATAGCCCATCCGGCCGATTTCACTCAAAGCCGAGTAACAAACCAAGCCGGAAATGCAAAAAAGGCCGGAGCATTTCATTGCTCCGGCCTTTTCGTATCGAGCGGGGAATGAATTACCGCAGGATAGATTTGCCGTACCACTGTTCCGGCGCTTCGATCCGCAGCATATCCGCGATCGTCGGTGCGTTGTCGTATTTCATGACGATGCGTTCGATTTTGTGGTTGGCCGGAATACCGCGCCCGACGATGATATACGGCACCTGCATCTCGTTCATGGATTTCCCGCCGTGTGCCGTCCCTTTGCCGCCGTGGTCGGAGGTGAAGATAACGGCGGTCGATTTCATGTCCATATTTTCCCGCACGCAGTCGTAAATGACCCCTACTAACGAATCGACTTTCTGACAGGATTTGAGGTATTCCGGCGACATCCAGCCTTGCGTATGGCCGGTGTGGTCGGGTTCGCTGATATACATGAACGAAAAAGTCGGCTGTTTCTCCCGGAGGAAGTCGCAGAAAATCCGCGTCGCTTCGTCGTCATCGTCCTGGGTAGACCGGACGAAATCGACGGCCGCTTTCTCGAACAGGTAGCCGATCCCGTCCCACGAATAAACGACGCCGGTCACGGCATCCGGCATCTGGCGGCGCACGGTGCCGAAAATCCCGGGAAACAGGCCGTATTCCGGGTCTACGTAAGCCGGTTCCACTTCCGGGGTCTTACTCCCCCACTCCGTGAATCCGTGCATCTCCGACCCGGCGCCCATCAGCAGGGTGGCCCAGTTGATGGCGCTCGACGACGGCAGCACGCTCCGTGCCTCCAGCGTATAAGACCCGTCTTGCATCATGCGTTCTAAATTCGGGAATTGGCCGGGGTGGGCTTTGACCACTTCGGCACTGAAGCCGTCGCTGCCGATCATCACCACATGTTTCATTTTCGGCGCTTTGGCCGCCGCTTCGCCTGCCCAGCAGGAGATTCCCGCCGCCATGACGGCCAGCGAGATCGCTCGGATTGTTTTGATCATGTCGATTGGTTTTGATATAGAGTTGGTTAGTGTGTCTTGTCGGAAAAAACGGATCGAAGTTACGCCTTATTTTCGGAAAAAACCAGAAAAATTGTTCCGCAGAATGAAAGGAACGGCACGGGTCTTGCATCGTGATTCGGCAAAATCAATCCTTTCAAACCCTTAAAAATTAGATTGTCATGGGAAAAAATGCCGTGGAAATTTCCAAACTGGACGTGAACGAACTGCTCTCGAAACTGAATGCCGCTCTGGCCGAAGAGTGGCTGGCCTACTATCAATACTGGATCGGCGCGCGGATCATGGAGGGGCCGCAGCGCACGGCGATCGAACCGGAGCTGCTGACTCACGCGAACGAAGAGCTGGGGCATGCAGAAAAACTGGCGACGCGCATCATTCAACTCGAAGGTACCCCGATTCTGGATCCGAAAGAGTGGTTCACCTTGGCCAAATGCGCTTACGAGGCGCCGACCGATCCGTATGTGGAGATGATTCTGATGCAGAATCTGAAAAGCGAACGCTGTGCGATCCAGCGTTACCAAAGTCTGGCGGATATGACGATCGGAAAGGATTATGCGACTTACCAGATGGCGGTCGAAATCCTGAACGATGAGTTGGAACACGAGGAGGATCTCGAGTCGTGGATGAAAGACCTCGCCCAGCTCAAACGGGATATGGATCTGCTGTTGAAAAAGTGCATGTAGGGGCTTGGGGAGGCCTGACGTTGCGTGCGTGCCGCCTTGTTGGAATACAAGGCGGCACGCATAGTTTTATTGCATGTGTTTGGGAGGGAACAGTTCTCTTTGTGAACAAAGAGAACTGTTCTATACTGAACACGCACAAAACTTATGGTTAATGAAGAACCCGCAGTCTGCGGAGTTGGGGGACGTTACAGTCTGGTTCGAGTGCCTGACGGCACCTGTGCGCGACGGCTGGAGTAGGAAATCGTTCCAAAGCAGCTTGCGCTTTTGAACAAGATTTCCGTCAGCGCGCGGAATGAAATAGTTTTTTTACAAAATGGGCCGGAGCCACCCCGCTGCGGAGGCCTGCAACTCGCAGAGCTCGTTATCCGGCCCCGCTGGCTCCGGCCAAGAAAGGATAGTTACAGCCCGGCTCGCGTGCCGAGCGGCACCAGGCCTCTGCCCGGGGTGGCTCCGGCCTGTCATAGAGAGATCGCAGCCGAACCGAGTTTCCTCCGGCGCGTGGGTAATGAATGATTCTGAATAGTACCGGGTCGGACGCCCGGGAGAGAACGCAACGAGCACCGCCGAGTTGCGGGCCTCCCGTTGGGCGGCGTCCGGCCCGTGCGACCGCAGGTCGCAGTTTCTTTACTATTTAACCATAAGGTCGTCCGCTCCGAAAGATTAACCCTTCGATTAAAAAATCGATTTCCGCTGAAGCACTCGCAGTCACTGGCGACACGAGTATGAAAAAGCAGATTCCTGCCCGAAAACAGGAATCCGCTCGACGACTATCATCGCAGAACCTTACAATCCGCGTTTCCGCACCGCCTCGAGCAGCTGGTTCAAAGCCCGTTGCAATACCGAGCGGGGCGTCCCGACATTCAAGCGTTGGAAGCCCGTCCCTTCGACCCCGTAGATCGAGCCGTCGCCCAACCCCAAGCCCGCCTCGTAGACAAGGAAATGGTTGAGCTCCGCCTGAGACATCCCCCAGCCCCGAAAATCGAGCCACATCAGGAACGTCGCTTCCGGCTTGTAACACCCTACCGACGGAATATTCGCCGTCATGAAATCGTACACGAAATCGATATTGCCCTGCAAATAGTCCACCACCTGCACCATCCACTCATCTCCCTGTTCGTAAGCGGTCTTCAAGGCCACCGAGCCGAAAATGTTCCCGTTCTCGATATGGATTTTGTCCACTTCGGCCTGATAAGCCGCCCGGCGTTCTGCATTCGGCACAATGGCCACCGCCGTCGAAAACCCCGCCACGTTGAAACTCTTGCTCGGCGCGATAAGCGTTACAGTCCGATTCGCCAAGTCGTCGCTCAGCGAGGCGATATGAAGGTGTTCGTGCGGCCGGAAAATGAAGTCGCAGTGTATCTCGTCCGAAATGATCGTCACGTCGTGTTTGCGGCACAACTCGCCCATTCGCAAGAGTTCTTCGCGTGTGAAAACCCGTCCCGTCGGATTGTGCGGGTTGCAGAGGATGAACGCCTTGGCCTGCGCTAATTTCTTGTCCAAGTCTTCAAAATCGATGCGGTATTCGCCGGTCTGCGGATCCTGTACTAACGGATTGTTCAGCACCGTGCGGCGGTTGGCCCGGATCGTGTTGCCGAACGGATGGTAGACCGGCGGCTGGATCACCACCCCGTCGCCCTCTTTCGTGCAGCTCAGCATCCCGAAAGTCACACCGGCCACAACCCCCGGCGAGAAAGCGATCCACGAAGTCTCGATGTCCCATCCGCTGTGCCGCATCACCCAGCCGCGGATCGCGTCGAAATAGCACTGCGGGCGGAAAGTGTACCCGAAAATCGGGTGTTTCATCCGCCGTTCCATTGCCTCGACAACGAAATCGGGCGTCGCGAAATCCATATCCGCTAACCACAGCGGTATCACTTGGTCGGTGCCGAAGACCGGCAGCAGGTCTTCGTATTTCTCGCAATCGGTGCCGATCCGGTCAATGTAGGTGTCGAAATCGTATCTTTTCATAGCGGTGTTTTGTCAAAAATTACGCAAATTTAGAAAATAAGGGATACCTTTGCAACGTTTAAATCAAATGTGCCTGAATTTTAACACTCGGGCCGCTATGCAACGAAATGGATAATCAGAACTCCAACAAAAAGCGTCCGTTTGGTCGGGATGACCGCAGTGGCCGCTCATTTTTCCGGATCCGCCGCGAAGGCGCTGTCCGCAGTGACGATAACCGGTTTTCCAGCGACCGGTCGGACGGAAATCGTGAAAACCGCGCAGTCCGTGAATATAAACCGCGTTTTGAAAAAAGGGAGGGCAGCGGGGAGGAGCGCGGGTATAAGCCCCGTTTCGAGAAATCGGGCAAACCTCGTTTCGACAGACGGGACGATCGCGGCTACAAACCTCGTTTCGATCCCGAAAAAGGGAAGAAAGGCGATCGGCCGGAGTATCCGAAGTCGCGGGAACGGAAACCGCGCCGGTACGAAGAGGCGGCTCCGGCGATGCCGGACGAGATGCGGTTGAACCGTTTCATCGCCATGTCGGGCGTTTGCTCGCGGCGCGAGGCGGATCAGCTGATCGAAGCGGGCGAGGTGACGGTGAACGGTGTCATGGTCGATCAGCTCGGCTCGAAGATACACCCGGCTACGGATGAAGTGCGCCTGAACGGCGAATTGCTCAAGGGGGAAAAGAAAGTATATATTCTGCTGAACAAGCCGAAAGGATATGTGACGACGGTGGAGGATCCGCATGCGGACCGGACGGTGATCGACCTACTCAAGGGCGAGTGCAGGGAGCGGGTCTACCCGGTGGGGCGGTTGGACAAGAATACGACGGGGGTGCTGTTGCTGACCAACGACGGAAATCTGACCAAAGAGCTGACCCATCCGAGCTTTGCGAAGAAGAAGATTTATCATGTATTTCTGAACAAGGCGTGTACGGAGCCGGATTTGGAAAAGTTAGTCAATGGTATCGAGCTGGAGGATGGGCCGATCCATGCCGACGAGGTCAGTTTCGTGGACGACAAAGGATTGGAAGTGGGGGTCGAGCTGCATTCGGGACGCAACCGGATCGTGCGGCGGATGTTTGAAGCATTGGGGTACGAAGTGGTCAAGTTAGACCGGGTCTATTTCGCGGGGCTGACGAAGATGGGACTGCGGCGGGGCTTCTGGCGCTACCTGACGCCGCGCGAGGTGGGGATTCTGAAGTCGGGTGCGTACGACTAACGGAGGATTTTATTTGCAGGAACGGGGTCGCCGATTATTTCGAGCAGACCCCGTTTGTTTTTGCCGATTCTTCCCCAGTCGCGATGAACTGTACCGTATCGTATTTCATTCCCATTTTTAGCGGGCCGGGGCTGTCCCAATGGACGGCCTCTGCTCTGAAAAGATCGGCGAGCGGCACCCCCGGCGCAGAGCCGAACTGAAAAATTAGGTACAAAAAATGCAGGAACGCTGCGGGAAGGCATATCGCGCGAGACCGAATATCATAACCGAACAACGTTTAATTTTGCGGTTGGGAAAGAAAAAAGATGAATAACAAGACTAAAGGTTATCTGTACGGGGCCGTATCGGCGGCCACCTACGGCATGAATCCGCTGTTCGCCTTGCCGCTTTACGCGGACGGAATGGATGCCGACTCGGTGTTGTTCTTCCGGTATTTGCTGGCTCTGGCGATCCTGGGCGGCATGATTAAGTGGCGGGGACGCGATTTCAAAATACACAAACGGGAGATCTTTCCGTTGGCGACACTCGGGATCCTGATGGCCTGCTCGTCGCTTACGCTCTTCCTGAGTTATACGTATATGGCGGCGGGTATCGCCTCGACGATGCTTTTCGTCTATCCGATCATGGTGGCGTTGATCATGGCGGTCTGTTTCCGGGAAAAGGTGACGATGGTGACGGTGGCCTGCATCGCATTCGCTTTGCTCGGGATCGGACTGCTTTATCAGGGGGACGGAGACGGCACGCTGAATGCGGCCGGGGTGTCGTTGGTGATGGTTTCGGCGCTGGCCTATGCGATTTATATGGTGTGGGTGAATCGGCCCTCTTTACGGGAGATTCCGACGGTCAAGCTGACGTTTTACGTCCTGCTGTTCGGGCTTTCCGTTTTTCTTGTGCGGATCGGTTTCGGCCAGTCGCTGTCGTTTCCGGGACACGGATACTATTGGGGCAATCTGGTCGCTTTGGCCGTGCTGCCCACCGCCGTGTCGTTCGTATCGACGACGAAAGCCATCCAGTACATCGGTTCCACGCCGACGGCTATTCTGGGGGCGCTGGAGCCGCTGACGGCGGTTTTTTTCGGGGTGACGATATTCGGCGAACCGTTTACGATACGTATTTTCGGCGGGATTCTGTTGATTCTCTTAGCCGTCACGCTGATCATATCGGGCGGCCGGATCGGGAGTTATCTCGTGCGGTTCCGGAAACTTTTCCCGAAGCTGCCGCGAGTCGGACATCGGCATTCGGACGGAACGCCCCGGACTGAAAAGTGACGGATTGGGTCGGAGATTGGGAAGAGAACGGAATTTTGCTTAAATTTAACAAAAATCGTTTTGTCATGAGTTTCGCGGGTACGGTTTTCGATATGATTCAGCGCAGCGAAGCGAACCGGGCGGCTGTCCGGTCGAGGCGCGAGAAGGCTGCGTATATGCGGAAAATGTATATCGGCGATGCCCGGCGTCGCGGAATGTTGGCGGAGAAACCGGTTGCGCCGGAGGAGTTGGCGAAGATCAAGGAAGAAATCCGGCAGTCGATCCGGCGGGAGCGGCGACGGACGCTTTGGCTGACATGGACGATAGGGACTGCGGCGGCGGGGATCACGGTCGGCGGGCTGGTTTTTCTATTGGGACGGGTCGGTATCTTTTAGCGTTGTCGCAGTTTTCGCAGGTTTCGGATCGTCCGTTTGGTACGGCTGTTTATTTCCACCGGTCAACCGACTTACAATAATTTCCGCTTCAGTTCCGCCCACGCGGCGAGTTTCCGCTCGTAAGACCAAGAAGCGTTCGCCGGACTGGTGGACGGCAAAACGAGCACCTCCTTACCCTCTCCCATTCCCTTCAGACCGATATGCCGTTTGAAAAGCCGAAAAGCCGGGCCGCCGTTGAAAGCGACCGTTCGGATCGACGGATGGGCGGCCAGCAGACCCGGAATATCATTCGGAATTTCTTCGCAGATATTGCTGTCGAGGCTTCCCTCCCGCCGGCAGCTGCGGCAAACGTCCCAAAGGGCGATCCGGTGGCTGCGCAGCATCTCCAACCGCTCATCGTAACGTTCCGGAACGGCCGGCGTGCCGGTCAGCGCCGCCATGATCCGCCAGAACGCATTGTGGGGGAATCCGTAATACTGCTGCTTTTCGAGCGACGCGACACCCGGCATGGTGCCGAGAATCAATACCCGGCTCTCCGCAGTGATTACGGGGGCGAAGCTATGAAGAATTTCCGTATTTTTGTCCGAAAGCAATGTGGGCATATCGCACGAAGTTATGAAAAATACAGAAAAACGCACGATACCGGTATTGGAAATGAGCTGCGCCGTCTGTGCGGCCAGTGTCGAGAGCGCGGTGCGTGCTTTGGCGGGCGTTCGGGAGGCGGCGGTCAATTTTGCGGCGGAAACTCTGCAGGTCGAGTACGATCCGACCGAGATCACGCCCGAACGGATGCGCGAGGCGGTGCAGGCCATCGGCTATGACCTGATCATTGAGGAAGACAGCGCTGTCGAACGACAGGAACAGGAGCAGCGGAAACACTATTTGTCGCTTCGGCGGCGGACGGTATGGGCCTGGGCGCTCTCTGTGCCGCTGATGCTGTCGGGCATGGTCTGGATGCACGAACGGTGGTCGGGGTGGGTGCAGCTGGCGCTGACGATTCCGGTGTTGTTTGTTTTCGGCTGCAGTTTCTATCTCACCGGCTGGCGGCAGGTGCGGCACGGGCGGGCCAATATGGATACGTTGGTGGCGCTCAGTACCGCCATTGCCTTTCTTTTCAGTCTGTTCAACACTTTTTTCCCGCAGGTCTGGATCGAGCGGGGATTGGAGCCGCACGTGTATTACGAGGCGGCGGCGATGATTGTGGCTTTCGTGCTGCTGGGCAAGCTCTTGGAAGAGCGGGCCAAGGGGAGCACTTCGTCGGCGATTCGTAAATTAATGGGGTTGCAGCCGAAATCGGCGCGGCTGGTCGAGGCGGACGGTACGGAGCGGGAAGTGCCGATTGCGCAGCTCAAGCCGGGCGATCGCGTCAGCGTGCGGCCCGGTGAACGGATTCCGGTGGACGGCGTCGTCTCGGAAGGAAGTTCGTATGTGGACGAGAGCATGATCAGCGGCGAACCGCTGCCGGTGGGCAAAGCGGCGGGGGATCGGGTGCTGGCGGGGACGATCAACCAACGCGGGGCATTCGTGCTGGAGGCTCGGGAGGTGGGGGCCGGGACGGTGTTGGCGCGGATCGTGCAGATGGTGCAGGAGGCGCAGGGCAGCAAGGCGCCGGTGCAGCGCATTGTCGACCGCGTGAGCGCGGTTTTCGTGCCGACAGTCATCGGAATTTCGATTCTGACTTTCGTCGTATGGATGATTGTAGGGGGATCGTCGAGCCTGACTTATGCTCTGCTTTCGGCGGTATCGGTCTTGGTGATCGCCTGTCCGTGCGCGTTGGGGCTGGCGACGCCGACGGCCCTGATGGTGGGGATCGGCAAGGCGGCCGAATATCATATCCTGATCAAAGATGCGTTTGCGCTGGAAAACCTCTGTCGGATCGATACGGTGGTGTTGGACAAGACGGGGACGCTGACCGAGGGGAAGCCTACGGTGACGGACTGGCTGTGGCTTGCGTCGGAGGCGGAGCGGGCGGTGTTGAAGTCGGTATTGCTGGCGGCGGAGCAGCGTTCGGAGCATCCGTTGGCGATCGCCGTGGTCGCAGCGCTTTCGGATGAGGAGGTTGTTGTGGCGGCGGAGACGACCGATTTTCGGAGCCTGACGGGGAGAGGGATCGTAGCGAGTGTCGGCGGGGCCGATTATTGGGTCGGGAGCCGGGGATTGGCGGCGGAATATGTGCCGGATATGCCGGACACGGTGACTGGGCAGGCGGAGCTGTGGCAGGAGGCGGGCAAGAGCGTGATCTGGTACGGGTGCGGGTCGGAACTTTTGGCGATTGCCGCTATCGCGGATCCGGTGAAGCCGACGTCGGTCGAAGCGGTGCGGGAGTTGGAGCGGAAGGGGATCGAGGTGCACATGCTGACGGGCGATGGGTGGCGGACAGCGGCAGCGGTGGCGGCGGAGTTGGGAATCGGTCATTTCGAGGCGGAGGTGATGCCGGACGACAAGGAACGATATATTAAGGATTTGCAGTCGCAGGGGCGCCGGGTGGCGATGGCGGGGGACGGGATCAACGATTCGCAGGCGCTGGCGCAGGCGGATGTGAGTGTCGCGATGGGCAAGGGGACGGATATTGCCATGGATGTGGCGATGGTCACGCTCATGACCTCGGATCTGACGCTGCTGGCGCGGGCGGTGGTGTTGTCGCGGCAGACGGTGCGGCTGATCCGGCAGAATCTGTTTTGGGCGTTTGTCTACAACCTGATCGGCATTCCGCTGGCGGCGGGGGTGCTTTATCCGGCATACGGAATCCTGCTGAACCCGATGCTGGCCAGCGGGGCGATGGCTTTCAGCTCGGTGTCGGTGGTGATGAACAGCCTGAGGCTTAAATGGAGTAAACTGTAACTTGAAAATAGATTGGAATTATGGCTGCTAAGAAATTCAGAACGAACGCGAAATGCGGCGGTTGCTCGGCGAAGATCGGAAAAGCTTTGGAACAGAATGGCGTTCCGGTGGGCGAATGGTCGCTGGATCTGGCGACTCCGGAGAAACTGCTGACGGTCAACAGCGAAATGGCTGCGGATGCGATTATCCGGATCGTCGCCGAAGCGGGCTTCAAAGCCGAAGAGGTGAAGTGATTTTCGTATTCGGGATCGGGTTTCCGGAACCACCGTCGTCGGCTGAGCTTAGCCGAGTGCTTTTGTGTACGCCGCCCACAGGTTGGGAAACCAAGCCTCTTCCCGGAAATTCAAAGCATATTTTCTCCCTTTTTCCGCCATTGTGCGGCGCAGGCTTTCGGAACCCAGCACCCGTTCGAGCGCATTCCGCATTTCGGCGACCGAGTACGGGTCGATATAAAGGGCCGCATCGCCGCCCGTCTCCGGGAATACCCCTCCGGCACTGGTAATGACCGGCGTGCCGCAGTTGAGCGCTTGATGATCGGTATCCCGAATCCTTCAAAAACAGAGGCGTAGACGGCCACGGTCGCCAGGTGGTAAATAGCGGGAAGATCGGAAAAACGGATGTCGTTGCGGAAATAGAACAAGTGCCCTATTCCTTTGGCCTCCGCAAAGGTCTGTATCTCATTTTGATAAGGCGTCCGGCGGCCGCAGGCGACCAGCGGAATGCCAATCTTTCCTTCGGCCATGGCTTGCACCGTGATCATCAGGTTCTTGCGCCGCTCGACCGTGCCGACGCTCAGGATGAACGGGCCTTCCGGCAATCCGTACCGTTGCCTGACCGTTTCCTGCGTTTCGACAGGTATCGGATCGTAAAACATCGGGTTGCAGCCCTGGTAGACGATGTCGATCTTGTCCGGATCGATGTGCCAGAACTCCACCAGGTCGTCCCGCGTTTGCCGGCTGATGGCGATGATGCGGTCGGCCGCTTCGCAGCTGCGTTTGTACTTATGGGTGTAAAGCGTCCGGTCGGCCGGTTTGTAAAGCTCCGGATAACGGACGAAGATCAGGTCGTGCATGGTCACTACCGACCGGACACCGCTGCGGCCGATATCGGTCGGCAGTTCGTGGCTCAGGCCATGATACAGGTCGCACCCCGTCTTTTTGAGTTCGCGGCCCAGCAGCGAGGTGCGCCATACGCTTCGCAGCGGTCCGTGGATGAACGGCGAAGCCGGACAATGCACTTCGGCGTTCGGCGGCATGACGAATCCTTGCGTGTTGCCGGGTTTGGGCGAAAAGAGAGCGATTCGGGTCTCGGGTTGCAGGCGGGCCACGGTTTCCACCAGGCTGCGGCTGTAGTTGCCCAGACCGCTGCCGTTGAAAAAGAGGCGTTTGGCGTCGTAACCGATCTTCATGATTATCGTGTGTTTGATACAAATGTACGCCAATTCACCGTATTCTTATCATCGGCCCAGGCGGAATATCCGGAACTGGCTGAAGTTTGGGAAGCATCCGTTGAGGGCTTTTCGATTCGGAGGATAGACCCTACCTTATCCGGCCTTGGGGTTTGCGCGGCCGGATTTGTGGAACGCCCGAATAATTCGTAGCTTAGCAGTTCCAAAGTCTGATCCGCTGTATGGATTTTATCACCCTGCTGTTGTTTGCCGTCGGTCTCTGTTTCGATTCTTTCGCGGTATCGCTCTCGTGCGGCATGGCGTGCTGTGCCTGTTCGCGGCGGAGATTGTTCCGGTTCGCGACCGTAATGGGGGTGTGCCAGGGGCTGACTCCGTTGATCGGCTGGATGATGGCGGCCCGTCTGCGGACGGTAATCGAAGCGTATGATCACTGGATCGCGTTTTGTCTTTTGCTTTTCCTGGGGGGAAGGATGGTGCGGGAGTCGTTCGGCGGCCGGGACGAAGAACATAGCCAGGACAATCCGTTCGCTTGGGGGCGGAACGTGATGCTGGGAATCGCCACGAGCATCGATGCTTTGGTGGCGGGAATCGCTATGGCGATGCTGCCGCTGACGGTCGTCCCGTGCGGATCGCAGGGAGTCAATGTACTTGTCGCAGTGTTTATTATCGCTATAGTCACGCTTTTGTCGTCGCTGGCGGGATTGCTTCTGGGGCGCAGGAGCCGGGGCCGGCTCGGGGACTGGGCCGGGCTGTTCGGGGGGATTATTCTGATATTGATCGGTCTGAAAGTGCTGGCCGAACATCTCTCCGAGGCATGACGAACCAAACTGATGAAATGAATATGGTAAAGAAATTGTTCGTTCTGACGGTTTGCCTGCTGTGTGCGGCCTGGGAAACGGCCGATGCACGGGAAATCAAGGTGCTGCAACTCAATATCTGGCAGGAGGGGACGTCGGTGTCGGGCGGCTACGAATCCCTGATCGACGAAATCGCGTATGCCGATGCGGATTTCGTGATGCTCAGCGAAGTGCGGAATTATAACGACACCCGTTTTTGCGACCGGATCGTCGAGTCGCTCAAGGCGAAAGGAAAGACTTATTATTCTTTCAAAAGCAAGGATTCGGGGCTGCTCAGCAAATATCCCGTCTCGGATAGCGTGACGATCTTTCCGGAAAAGGACGACCACGGCAGCCTGTATAAATTGGTGGCGGTTTTGCCGGAAGGTCGGAAAGTAAGCGTATACACTGCCCATTTAGATTATACGAACTGCGCCTATTACCGGGTGCGGGGCTATGACGGGAGCACGTGGGCGGAGTTGCCGGAACCGGACACCAACCTGGAGAGTATCCTGGCGGATAATGTGGCCTCGCAGCGGGACGATGCCATCCGTCTGTTTATCGAGGATGCGGCCAGGGATGCCGCTGCCGGCCACCTGATTTTCCTGGGCGGGGACTTCAACGAGCCTTCGCATTTAGATTGGACGGAGGCGACGAAGGACAGTGCGGATCATCGCGGATTGGTGGTGCCGTGGACGGTCGCTACGCTGCTCGACGAAGCGGGATATGCGGATTCTTACCGGGTGAAGTACCCCAATCCGGTGACGCATCCGGGGTACACCTATCCGGCCGACTGTCCGGGGGCCAGGATGAGCCAGCTGTTGTGGGCGCCTAAGGCGGACGAACGGGAGCGGATCGATTTTATTTTTTATCGGCCCGACAAGCGCTTGAAGCTGAAAGATGTTACGATATTCGGGCCGAAAGGGTCGGTACGGCGCGGGCAGCGAATGGTCGAAACGTCACAGGATCCGTTCCTGCTGCCTGCGACCGGGAACTGGCCGACGGATCATAAGGGGGTGCTGGCGACTTTCCGTGTGAAGTAAATATTTTTCGGCAAAAAATGCCGGATGGTTTGCGGAAAGGGAAAAAGGTCTTATATTTGCAGTCGCATTCCGCAGGATGGAATGCAGTCCGGTGCGGTAGTTCAGCTGGTTAGAATACCTGCCTGTCACGCAGGGGGTCGCGAGTTCGAGTCTCGTCCGC
>NZ_CANQYJ010000037.1 GCF_947628055.1 uncultured Rikenella sp. | reverse complement strand
TTGAATACTGTACCTTATGCCCGCTATTGCCACACCCCAAAGCAAACTCAATGCAAGAGGACTGCGGAGCCTAAGGATTAGGGTAGTTACAGCCCGGAAAGCCCCTGTGGGGCCTTTCTTTTCAAAGAAAGAACAGTCCTCACGGCACAGTGTAAAATCCGAGGTGGTTCCACGTGCAAAGCCATTTTTCGTGCACTACAGAGACTGAATACATATGTCGAATGTCAAGATAGACCCTTCCTGGCACAAACTGCTGTCGGGAGAGTTTGAAAAACCTTATTTTACCCAGCTGACCGCTTTCGTGCGCGAGCAGTATATGACTCATGTAGTCTACCCGCCTGCGGCGAATATTTTCCGGGCTTTCAACTGCTGCCCGGCCGACCGGCTCAAAGTGGTTATCATCGGGCAGGATCCGTATCACAACGAGGGACAGGCCAACGGCCTTTGTTTTTCCGTGGCGGCGGGGACACAGTTCCCGCCTTCGCTGCAAAATATTCTCAAGGAGGTGTCGGACGATACGGGGGTGCCGTATCCGACTACGGGCGAGCTGGATCGCTGGGCGCAGCAGGGGGTGCTGATGCTCAACGCGGTGCTGACGGTGCAGGCGCACAGCCCGGCGTCCCATGCGGGACGGGGCTGGGAGGAGTTTACGGATGCGGTGGTGCGGGCTATTGCGCTGCAGAAAAAACATGTGGTCTACATGCTGTGGGGCTCCTATGCCCAGAAGAAGGCGGCGGTGGTGAATCCGGCGGAAAACTGTATCCTGACGGCACCGCACCCGTCGCCGCTGTCGGCGTTCCGGGGGTTCTTCGGCTGCCGGCATTTCAGCAAGGCTAACGAATATCTCGTTTCGACGGGACAGGAACCGATCGTCTGGTAATCCGCTATCTTCGCCTCATTCAGAACTTTCGTTTAATCACTACCCTATGTTTGAGGGTACTGTTCTTTTTGTGAACAAAAAGAACCAAAAAAACTTTTTGAGATGCTAACGCATCTCTTGAGCCTGCCGGATACCCTGGTCTTCGATTTGTCGGGGTGCGGGGAATCGGGCCGGTTAGGTACGAGCCTCATTATATCGGCCCGATTCCCGTACCCCGAACCAAATGCAATGCAAGAGGACTGCGGAGCGTAAGGAGTAGCGTAGCTTCACAAAAGTCTGTTGGGTACCTTTTCTTCAGAATCGACGCTGCCAGCGAGAGCAAAGCGGGCTTGCACGCTCTGCCGAGCAGCGAGGAGAAAAACGAGCGAAGCGAAGTTAAAAGGAACAGTTCCCTCAAACATAGGGTAGTGATTGAACGAACGATTTAAAAGATAATACATGGAGATCGATTATCTGAGAGAGCTTAACGGCCCACAGCGCAGCGCCGTCGAAAACTACGAGGGTCCCTCGCTGATCATCGCCGGCGCCGGATCCGGCAAGACCCGCGTGCTCACGATGCGCATCGCCCACATGTTGCAGCAAGGCATCTCGCCGCACCATATTATGGCCCTGACCTTCACCAACAAAGCCGCCCGCGAGATGCGCGACCGCGTGGCAAAGATATTGCCCTACGACGCCGTGCGTGGGCTGTGGATGGGGACTTTCCACTCGCTGTTTTGCCGGATACTGCGCGCCGAGGCACAGCTGCTCGGATTTCCCGAAGCCTTCACCATTTACGACACCGCCGACAGCCGGAACGTCGTCAAAGCCATCGTGCGGCAGTTAGAACTGCCCGACGAACAATACAAACCCAACGAAGTTTATGCACGCATTTCGCTGGCCAAGAACAACTTAGTTCTGCCCGAAGCATACGCCGCCAACGCCACCTTCACCGGTGAAGACGCACGGGCCAAACGGCCCCGGCTGGCGGAAGTCTATGCCGCCTACATGCGCCAGTGCAGGCAGAACGGAGCCATGGACTTCGACGACCTGCTGCTCTACATGAACGTCCTGCTGCGCGACCACCCGGAAGTGACGCAGAAATACGGCGAACAGTTTCAATATATCCTCGTGGACGAGTACCAGGACACCAACTACTCGCAGTACCTGATCGTCAGAAAACTGGCCGGCGTGCGGCGGAACATCTGCGTGGTGGGCGATGACTCGCAGAGCATCTACTCATTCCGCGGCGCGCGGATCGAGAACATCCTGCGGTTCCAGAAAGACTACCCCGAGGCCAAAATTTTCAAATTGGAGCAGAACTACCGTTCGACCCGGACGATCGTCGAGGCCGCCAACAGCGTGATCGAAAAGAACAGCCGCAAACTGCCCAAACACCTCTTCTCCGAAAACGAGCAGGGGGAGCCGATCCGGGTGATCTGCGCCTTGAGCGACAAGGAAGAGGCCCAGCGCGTGGCCGCCGACATTCATACGACCCTGTACGGACGACAGGCCTCGCCGGAAGACTTCGCCGTGCTGTACCGCACCAATGCCCAGTCGCGCGTGATCGAAGAATACTTGCGGGGCAACAACATACCGTACCGGATATACGGAGGGCAGTCGTTCTACCAGCGGGCCGAGATCAAAGATGCGCTGGCTTACCTGCGGTTAGCGATCAACCCGCGCGACGACGAGTCCCTCAAACGGATCATCAACGTGCCGGCGCGGGGGATCGGGGAAACGTCGGTCTCGAAGATCGTCGCGGCGGGGCAGGCCGAAGGGATTTCCATGTGGGAGGTGCTGCTGCGGCATAGGCCGGACGAGCTCGGGATTCGCGGCGGAGCGGTCAAAAGCATAGGAGCTTTCGTAAAGAACTTTACCGACTTGTTCCGGCGCTCGGGCGAGATGGATGCCTACGAATTAGCGATGGAAGTGATGGCGCGGTCGGGGTTGGTGGCGCATTATAAAGACAGCCCGTCGGTCGAGGACGAGTCGAGGCTCCAGAATGTCGAGGAACTGGTCAATTCGATCAAAGAGTTTGTCGACACCCAGGGCATGCAGGCCGAGGAGACCGAGGAACTTGTCGCAGGCGGGGAAAATCCTCCGGCGGAGAATGGTGCTGAGACCAGACTGGTGACGTTGGACCGGTGGCTGCAGGACATCGCTCTGCTGACCGATATGGACAACAGCAAGGAGGACGACACGCCGCGCGTGACGCTGCTCACGGTGCATGCCTCGAAAGGGCTGGAATTCAAATATACCTATATCGTGGGGTTGGAGGAGAACCTTTTCCCGAGCCAGCACGGTGCTTCGTCGGCAGAGGAGATCGAGGAGGAGCGTCGGCTGTTCTACGTGGCCTTGACGCGGGCGGAGAAACGGGCGACGCTGAGCTTCGCCCTTTCGCGGTTCAAGTGGGGCAGCGTGGTGCCGTCGCAGGCGAGCCGCTTTATCCGGGAGATCGACCCGAAATACCTCGACATGCCGGCGATGCCGGAGCCGATCGGCGGTTTCGAGACGGACGGTGATGCGGGGTTGCGGAACCGGTGGAATGCGGCGGGGGGCATCGGTTCGCGTCCGGGAACGGTAACGGAAGACCCGAGGCCGGCTTTTCAGCGCTATCAACGGCGGACGGCACAGGCTTCGGGTGCTTCGGGCTCTGCGGACGGGGCTTCTTCCGGCAGGGCGGGCCGGCAGGTGCCGCCGGCGGGGTTCCGGCGGGTCGATGCGCGGCCGGCGGCGGTGCCGGAGGGAAAACCGCTCGACTCGGCGGGCGATTTGACAGTGGGGGCGCGTGTGGCGCACGGCCGTTTCGGGATCGGCACGGTGACGGCGTTCGAGCAGACGACGACGGATACGAAGGTGACGGTGCGGTTCGAGGCGGCGGGAACCAAAACGCTGCTCTTGAAGTTCGCCCGGCTGCGGCTGATCTGAGGCGGCTGCGGCTTGGCCGCATAAGGGCGGATGTTTTTTCGGGACTGACTGACGCGTGCGATGATCCGTTATCCGGTATGATCGGGTTTCTTAATAATACAAGCGAAGGGGCTGCTATGCGGCAGCCCCTTCGCTTGTACTTTGCCTGTAGAGTTCAAAATCGGTATTTCAACCCCACGCCGCACCCGAGGAATGTCCCCCGATAGGTGATCTTGTCATGTCCCGAACCATCGTCGCCGATGCAAGGATTCACATGGATCTCCGGTTGCAGGATCAACCCCCGGTAGAGCGGAATATCCTTGCTGAAGCGCAGTACGAAGCCATACAGATTGCGTCCATCATCATACGCAATGATTGCTCCGCCGCCGGATTGTTTCTGGCTGGAAATATTGAAATCGGCGTTGAATCCCGCCGAAACGTCGAAAATCCGAGAATAAAACCGGTACAGCAACCGCGCGGAAACCGACCGATTACGCCAAACGAAATCGTGTCGCTCCCTGAGCTGCTGACTAATGCCGCGGTAATAGACTCCGACTTCAACTCCATCGCGTCGCGACAACTGGGCTTGGAAATTCACCCCGAAAGTCGGGTAAAAGCGATTTCCCGGATCGGAGTCATCAATACTTCCTTTCTGAGACAAACACCACTCCGGCGTAAAATCGAAACCGACCGAAAAGCGCGGTTTGAACTTACCCGATTCCGAAAGACCGCCGTTCTGTGCCGCCAGCGGCAGCGTCATCAACACCGCTACAAAACTCAATATCAAGTGTCGAAAAGTTTTCATAAGGCAATTTGTTTAAATATCGAATTTACAGACAATCGGCTACAGCGGACGTATGCCGGCAACCATTCTGTTGTTTTTACTGTAATCTTTATCAGAACCCGTTGGCTTGAACACTTTTGTCGAGGTCCAACAATCTCCGCTTCCGCTCCATCCCCAGTTGCAGTGAATTCCGTAAACCGGATAACCCTCTTCACGCGTTTCAACCTCCATATGGATAATCTCGCCTCTCCAATCATAATAATAAACCGTGTAGTTCCGGAAAGTATGCCAAGCCTCGCTCCCATTGATTACCCAAGCATGAGACCTGATCCGTTTTTGTTTTCTCCACGGGCATAAATAGGCCCTTCGATTTCTGACACACTCAATTCGGTCAATTGCCCACAAGTATAACCGAAATTGGCAAAGGTGCGCGGAACATTATCGGAAAAAGCACCGCTACCACCTATTTTGTAATTCATGTTCAAATTGGCTGGCAATCCCAGGGCCCAGAACAGTTGCCCTAAATCCAAACGCCCCGCTTCGGTAGAAGCTCCATATGTAGAAAATTCACCCCAACGATAAGTATGCCCATTGTAACTCCCTTTTTTATGGTAATTCATAATCTGGGCTACCGCCGTCGCCACGCATCCTACAGGATAATTTTGGCCCGTATTTTGTTGAATAATGGAATTGTACGGAGCGTATTGATCCCATTTCGTACTCAGCAACGGGCCGATACGCGGCCCTAATTCCGTCCAAGTCTCTCCTTGCGGTTCGACTCGAATATTCGTAAATTCCCCGTTATGATCTTCCGCCCAGCCTTTCGTCGCACCGCCCCGGGCATCAAGCCCTAATTTCTTGCACAAAACCACATAAATCGAATCGCCTCGCAAACTCTCGACCCGCTCGACTTCGGCCGCCACATAATCTGTCATACACGACATCGCATAACGAAATCCCGGATTCGTTTGCGCCTCGGCAAACGAACTCTCGTCCGAATAACAGAGAATTTTTTCCTGAGTTCTGATGTCGCTGGAAACCAACACATAACCGTCAGTTCCTATGCCAACGACATAGATTTTGGCAGTCGTCTCCTTTTCGGCAGCGTCGCCGCTTTTGGTTACGGCGGGATAGACTGCGACGATCGAATCAATTACTTGCGGCCTATCATCGGAAACTTTAGTTCCCGTTTCCGAACGCGCTGCGAGCAAAGACCGTGCATAACCAACTGCTTCTTCATGTGAAATCGTGTGGTTGTCCGAAAGCAATGGCAACCGTTCCGCTTCTTCGATCGTCAGTGTGATTTTGTTCTGTTGCGGAACTTCCGGTTCCGATAAGGATGTTTTTTGACAGGCAGAAAATGATACAATCATCCCTACCCCAAGCAGCAAACAGTTTTTCATAACTATGAAGTGTTAGTAGTCCTCGTAAATATACGAAAAAGCGTTTGGAAAACAAAATCATAAGTCTGTCGGAGTGTTTGTGAAAAATTTCCTATATTTATAGGCGGAATCCGGATCGGAGGATTCGAAAACGCATGTTATAAAACCCGCTTGTTATGAAAAAATACCCCACCAACGAGATCAAAAACATCGTTCTGCTCGGCGCTTCGGGCGCCGGGAAAACCACGCTGGCCGAGGCGATGGCCTACGAAGGACGGGTCGTCGAAAGACGCGGAACCGTCGAAGGGGAAAACACCCTCTCGGACTATACCGACATAGAGCACCAGTACAAGCATTCGATCTTTTCCACGGTCTTGTATACGGAATTCAACGGCTACAAACTCAATATTCTCGACACGCCGGGGGCCGACGATTTTTGCGGCGCACTCTTCTCGTCGTTCAAGGTGGCCGACGTGGGAGTGATGCTGCTCAACGCCCAGAACGGCTTCGAGGTGGGGACGGAAATTCAGGCGAGATATGCGCGGCGGCACGAAAAACCGGTGATCGCGGCAGTCAACCAACTCGATGCCGAAAAAGCCAATTGGGAGCAGACCATCGAAGAGTTGAAAGCCAATTCCGAAGCGCCGATCGTCGTGGTGCAGTATCCGGTCAATCCGGGGCCGGGCTTCGACGCTTTCGTGGATGTGCTGATGATGAAGATGTACCGCTTCAAAGGGGATACGGGCGAGCGCGAGGAGCTGCCGATTCCGGAGAGCGAGATGGAACGGGCGCGGGAGCTCAACAAAGCGCTGGTCGAGGCGGCGGCGGAAAATGACGAGGCGTTGATGGAACTCTACTTCGACAAGGGGACGCTGACGCAGGACGAAATGCGGTCGGGGATCAAGTTAGGGCTGGCCAAGCGGGACTTGGTGCCGGTGTTCTGCCTGTCGGGGCGGCGGGACATCGGGGTGAAACGGCTGATGGAATTCGTTATCAACGTGGCGCCGGGGCCGCTCAAGGCACCGAACTTCCGCTTGATCGGAGGGGGAGATGTGCAGGCGGATGCGGCGGGGCCGGTGTCGATCTTTGTCTTTAAGACCGCGGTGGAACCGCACGTGGGCGAAGTGGCATTCTTCCGGGTGATCAGCGGGACGCTGGCCGAAGGGATGGAACTCACGAACATGGCCACGGGGAACCGGGAAAAGATCGGGCAGATTTTTGTGAGTGCGGGGCGGAACCGGACGAAAGTGACAGAGCTTTGCGCGGGGGACATCGGGTGTACGGTGAAGCTCAAGGCGACGCGGGTGAACCACACGCTGAACGGGCCGGGGGCGGACTGGCAGATCAACCTGATCGGCTTCCCGAAACCGCGGTTCCGGACGGCGGTGCGGGCCAAGAACAGCGCGGAGGATGAAAAGTTAGGCGAACTGCTCATTCGGGCGACCTACGAGGACCCGTCGATCGGGGTCGAATACTCGAAGGAGCTGAAGCAGACGATTCTGTCGGGGCAGGGCGAACACCACCTCAACATCCTCAAGGCGCAGTTAGCGGGGACGCATAAAGTAGAGGTGGATTATCTGGCTCCGAAGGTGCCGTACCGCGAGACGATCACCAAAATGGCGGCGGCGTCTTATCGGCATAAAAAACAGTCGGGCGGGGCGGGACAGTTCGGCGAAGTGGCGTTAGTGATCGAACCGTACTATGAAGGGATGCCGGCGCCGTCGAAATACAAGATCGAGGGGCGGGAGCAGGTGATGAACATCAAATCCACCGAGGAGGTCGATCTGGAATGGGGCGGGAAATTAGTCTTTTGCAGCGCCATTGTGGGCGGGGCGATCGACGCGCGGTTCCTGCCGGCGATCATGAAGGGGATCATGGAGAAGATGGAGGAGGGGCCGCTGACGGGGTCGTATGCGAGGGATATTCGCGTGGTGGTTTACGACGGGAAGATGCACCCGGTGGACTCGAACGAAATTTCGTTCAAGCTGGCGGGGCGGAATGCTTTCAAGGAAGCCTTCCGGAATGCGGGGGCGAAGATCATGGAGCCGATCTACCAGATCGAAGTGCTGGCGCCGAGCGACAAGTTGGGGGATGTGATGAGCGACCTGCAGAACCGGCGGGCGATCATCGAGGGGATGACGAGCGAAAAGGGGTTCGAGACGCTGACGGCGCGGGTGCCGCTGGCCGAGATGAACCGTTACTCGACGTCGCTGAGCTCGCTGACGGGGGGGCGAGCTACCTATACGATGCGTTTTGCGGGCTACGAGCAGGTGCCGGCCGAAGTGCAGGACAAGCTGCTCAAGGCGTACTCGGATACCGATAAGGACGAATAGTTTTGGGGCCGGTCGCGGTTTTCAGAGGCCGCGACGATACGAAAAGAAGCGCCTTTCCTCCCGGCTCGACAGAGCTTAGGGGATGAAAGGCGCTTCTTTTTCTGCGCGCGTTGCAAAAAGAGCGTCGAGCCTGCCTAAAGACAGGACCCGCACTATTTTACAACAGCAGCCGAGTCGCAAGCGGTGGTATCGCAAGCTGCGCTATCGCAAGCTACGGTATCCACAACTACGGTTTCGGTCATTTCCACTACAGCAGCAGCGGTAGAATCAGCATTTTCGGTGTTGGCTGCGCCATTGCCACAAGCTGCGAAACCGGCAGCGATAGCTGCTACACAAGCAAATTGGAAAAGTTTTTTCATAGCGGTATGAATTGAATGTTGTTAAAACCGGTGCAAAGATATACGTTTTTCGACAAAATGATACTCTATAATAAATTTTTTTTAAAAGATTAACCGTTTGATAGACAGCCGTTAATTGGGCGCTCATACGAACAAAACGCAAAACCGGGAATATACGCCCCGCAAAAAATTGCAAATGGGGCTTCCGTTTCCCGCTCCGGGGAATAAAATTGTATCTTTGCGGCGTTGATTTCCGAAACGAACAGGCAGGTTATGGGCAGTCCGAAATTCAATCTTGCGGTACGGCAGGGACAAGGCAAATTTCACATCGAAACCTACGGGTGTCAGATGAATCAGAACGACAGCGAAGTCGTGGCGGCAGTGATGCGGCAGGGCGGGTTTGAATACACCCCGTCCATAGACGAAGCGGACGTGGTGCTGGTCAACACCTGCGCCATCCGCGACAATGCGGAACAACGCATCTGGGGGCGGCTGGCCGAGTTCCGGGGATTGAAAAAACGGAAACCGTGGCTGCTGGTAGGGATTCTCGGCTGCATGGCCGAGCGGCTCAAAGACAAGCTGATCGAAAAGGAGAAGATCGTGGACATCGTCGTGGGGCCGGACGGCTACCGCACCCTGCCGGAATTGGTGCGGCAGGCGGCGGAGGGAGGCAAGGCGGTGAACGTGCTGCTCTCGCGCGAGGAAACCTATGCCGAGATCAGCCCCGTGCGGCTCGACAAGAACGGGGTCACGGCGTTCGTGAGCATCATGCGGGGGTGCAACAACATGTGCGCATACTGCGTGGTGCCTTACACCCGCGGCGTGGAGCGCAGCCGCGATGCGGAGACGATCCTGGCCGAAGTGCGGGACTTGTTCGGACGGGGCTATCGCGAAGTGACTTTGCTGGGGCAGAACGTCAATTCCTACCGCTACGGCGATCTGAATTTCGCCCAGCTGCTGGCTCGGGTCGCGGCGGTGTCGCCGCTGCTCAGGGTGCGGTTCGCCACCTCGCACCCAAAAGACCTCTCGGACGAGCTGATCGAGACCATCGCGGCGTGGCCGAACATCTGCCGGGCGATCCACCTGCCGGCTCAGTCGGGGTCGTCGCGGATGCTGGAGCTGATGAACCGCAGGTACACGCGCGAGTGGTATCTCGACCGGATCGCTGCAATCCGCCGCCGGCTGCCGGACTGTTCGATCTCGACCGACCTGATCGCGGGGTTCTGCACGGAGACGGACGAAGATCATGCGCAGACGCTGTCGCTGATGCGCGAGGTGGGCTACGAGTTCGCCTATATGTTCAAATACTCCGAGCGGCCGGGAACGAAAGCGCAGCGCACGATGGCGGACGACGTGCCGGAGGAGGTGAAGACGGTGCGGCTGACGGAGATCATCAAATTGCAGAACGAGTTGTCGCTGGCGTCGAACCGGCGGGACGTGGGGCGCCATTTCGAGGTGCTGATCGAGGGGACTTCCAAACGGTCGGCGGACGAGGTGTGCGGGCGGACATCGCAGAACAAGGTGGTGATCCTGCCGAAGATGAATTTCCTGCCGGGGGATTATGTGCATGTCCTGATTACGGACTGCACGTCGGCGACGCTCATCGGCACGCCGCTCTGCTGACAGGGGCGGGACGGCATGCCCGGGGCGCGGCGACCTACATATATATAAAAAGGATAAGGCCTTGCATCTGCAAGGCCTTATTCAGTCGTTTGCCGGCCGGAATTACGCTTTGAGCGTCTCGATCAACTGCGGCATCATCGTCCAGATCGTGTTCTCGGTCTGAGCGGTGAAGAAATGACCGTCGATCACCGACTTTTCGTCCGTCGCCGTGCCTTGCCGGATCGCGGCCTTGGCCAGCGGGTGCACGGCCAGCCGTTTCCCGGCGGCGACCCCGGCGAGGTCGAACATCATCCCGGCAGCACAGTGCCCGATCATCAGTTTGCCTTGCTCGCCGAATGTTTTCAGCACCTCCATCAAGTCGACATTCCAGGGTTCCGAAGCGTGCTGGCCGAACACCGGCACCGCGTCGCCGCAAGCGAAGACCACCGCGTCGTATTCGTCCTCACGGCCTTTCAGGTTCGCTATCACATCGTTCACTGTCAGGCCCAGGCCCGAATTGGTCCGGATCTCTTTGCTCCCGGCCACGGCATAGACCGTGTACGGGATTTTGTTCTCGTAAAAAGCCTCCAGATACTGAAACAGTCCCATGCCGTTGACCGGATCGACCGCCAGGACGGCTGCATGCTTTGCCATAATCGTCGTGTTTTTGAATGAAACAATGGTTATTTATCGCAAGTCAGTTACTTTTGCGATGTAAAGATAGGCTCCTTCCGCGGCGGAAACAAGAACGTACAACGGAATAACGGACTTATCCGGAGGTAACTATCGTTGAATCACAATCGGATGGAAATAGAAAAAAAAGTGCAGCATTTTCTCCCGTCGGCGGATTGTCCGGTGCGCAACATCCTGGCGCGGCTCGGCGACAAGTGGTCGATCTTGGTGTTAGTGACGCTGGACGCGAACGGGACGATGCGATTCGGCGAAATACAGAAGTCCATCGGAGATATATCGCAGCGGATGTTGACCGTGACGCTGCGCACCCTGGCCGAAGACGGGCTTCTTGTGCGGACGGCCTATCCGGAAATTCCGCCCCGCGTCGAATACCGCCTGACGCCGACCGGGAAGAGCCTGATGCCCCATGTGAATGCCTTGGTGGAATGGGCGCTCGAGCACCTTCCGGCCATATTGAGCCGCCGGAATGCCGAAGAGAAAAGAGAATAAGCGATTAAAAATCTTATCTTTGTGCAGCTGACACCAATTCTTCAACAGGAAATCTTTTCGCATATGTTCAGACACTTTATCTGCGGTGCTCTCGTCACCGCTTGGCTGGCGGGGGCTTTCACCGCCTGCACGACCGCTTCGACCGACAGCGGAGAACGCGATCTGGCGCGCTATGTCGATCCCACGATCGGTTCCGCCGGCCACGGACATGTTTTCGTCGGAGCCAACGTGCCGTTCGGCGGAGTGCAGCTCGGCCCGACCAATATCACCGAAGGCTGGGACTGGTGCTCGGGCTACCATGCGAGCGACACCACGGTGATCGGTTTCGCGCACACCCACCTGAGCGGAACCGGGATCGGCGACAAAGGGGATATTCTCCTGATGCCGATCACCGGCACGGTGGCGACGCCGGTTAAGGCACGAACATACCTCTCCACGTATTCGCACGCCCGCGAGACGGCGCAGGCGGGGTATTACAAGACCCATCTCGACCGCTACGGAATCGACGCTGAGCTGACCGCCACGCCGCGTACCGGGTTTCACCGGTATACGTTTCCGGCTACAGACTCGGCGCGCGTGCTGATCAACCTGTATGACGGGATCGGCTGGGATGCGGCGTCACAACTCCGGATGGTGGCCGTGAACGACTCGACGGTCGAGGGGTACCGCCTTTCCAAAGGGTGGGCGCCGGACGACCGGGTCTATTTCGTGGCCGAATTTTCCAAACCGTTCGCCGGTTTGACCGTGTATGCGGATACGACCGTCATTCCGGCCCGGGACGGGCGGCCGGAACGGACAGTCGTGGTGCCGGATTCATACGGGATACTTGATTTCGGGCCGATGCCGCAGGGCGGACAGATCGAGGCCCGGGTCGCGATTTCTGGGGTGAGCATTGCGGGGGCCAAAGTGAACCTCGCTGCTGAAACCGAACGGGCCGACGGCACGGTGCGCTCGTTCGACGACACCCGTGCGGCGGCGCGGCAGGCGTGGAATGACCTGCTGGGGCATATGCGCGTCGAAAGCGACGATACGGCGCGCCTGAGGACTTTCTATACGGCGGTTTATCACGCCTCGTTCTTCCCAGCGGTATTCAACGACGTGACGGGCGAATACCGGGGGGCGAACGGCTACATCGAGACGGATTCCACCGATATTTATACCATTTTTTCGCTGTGGGACACCTATCGGGCGGCCCATCCGCTCTACACGATCACGGCGCCTGAACGGGTGGGGGATTTCGTGAACAGCTTCATCCATATATTCGAGCAGCAGGGGAAGGTGCCGGTGTGGCACCTGGCGGGGAACGAAACGGACTGCATGGTGGGGATCCCGTCGGTGCAGGTCGTGGCCGACGCGATTCTGAAGGGGATTCCGGGATTCGACGTGGAAAAGGCTTACAGTGCGATCGCGATGTATTCTCAGCTGAACGAGCGCGGCTTGAAACAGGTGCGCGAACGGGGCTACATTCCGGCGGACGAGGAGGGGGAATCGGTGGCCAAAGCGCTGGAATACTGCATCAGCGACTGGAGTGTCGCACAGGTGGCTAAAAAACTGGGCAAGCAGGAGGATTACGAATACTTCCTCGAACGGTCGAAAAACTATCGGCACTATTTCGACTCGACGGACTGCTTCATGAAGGGCCGCTTGGCGGACGGCAGCTGGCGCACGCCGTTCAACCCGAACTATTCGACCCACCGCGGGGATGACTATTGCGAGGGGAATGCCTGGCAGTACACGTGGTTGGTGCCGCATGATTTCGAGGGGCTGTTCGCGCTGTTCCCCTCTCCGGAGGCGGCGGAAGCGAAGTTGGACAGCACTTTTGCGGTGCCGTACGACGGGGGGCCGAATGCCTCGCCGGACATTTCGGGCCTGATCGGTCAGTATGCGCAGGGCAACGAGCCGAACCATTCGACGATCTACGCTTACGCTTACTTGGGCAAGCAGTGGAAGACGGCGCGGCTGGCGCGGCGGATCATGGACGAGTTTTTCGACGACACTGCCGGGGGGTTGTGCGGCAACGAAGACTGCGGCCAGATGTCGGCGTGGTATGTGTTCAATGCGCTGGGGTTCTATCCGGCGAATCCGGCGAACGGAGCGTTCGTGCTGGGCAGTCCGGTGTTCGACAAGGTGACGTTCCCGGTGGGCGGCGGACGGACGTTCACGGTGATCGCTGAGAATAACGGGTCGGAGAATATCTATATCCAGTCGGCGACGCTGAACGGGAAACCGTACACGAAGGCGTATATTACGTATCGGGATATTATGGACGGGGGTGAATTGAAGTTGGTGATGGGGCCGCAGCCGAACGAGGGGTTCGGGGCGGCGCCGGAGGATCGGCCGCGGTCGGTGATGCAGTGATTTATGCTGTTTCCCGCGGATCAATACAAGAAGCCGGATTCCTTTTGTCGGAATCCGGCTTCTTGTATTATTCCACGGTTATTTATGTACCGGCATTTTGGGGGAGAGGGGCATTTTTTCGGCTCGCGCCGGTGCCGACTTCCACAGGAGCCGCCTCTGCCCTAAATGGGGTGCGCGGTGAGGAAACCGGCTGGCAAAACAAACAAAGCCAAGTTAAAGAGAACAACTCCCTCTTATTGGGTAGGATAACCGGACGATTTATTCCCTGAACCGGAAGAACACCCCCAGCGGCAGCCGCTTCCCGAACGAATCCGTCACATACAGCTCCCCCTGTTCCGCCACGGCATCCGCTCGCGCAAGCTGCGGGAACACCGAATCCGCCAACGTCCGCGCCAACAGCGCCGAAAGCCCCATCGAATAGAGATTCAGCACCACGAAACACCCCCTCTCTTCGAGCAACTCCGCGCACAGCGACAACATCTCCCCGATCTGCTCCTCCAGCACCCACTTTTCCCCCTCCGTTCCCCGCCCGTACGACGGCGGGTCGAGGATAATCCCATGATACCTGCGTCCCCGCCGCACCTCGCGCCGCACGAACTTCATCGCATCCTCCACCACCCAGCGAACCCCCTCCAATCCCGACGCCTCCATATTTTCGCGCGACCACGTCACCGTCTGCCGCACCGAATCCACATGCGTCACCTCCGCCCCCCCCGCACAAGCCGCCAGCGAAGCGCCCCCCGTATAGGCAAACAGATTCAGCACCGCAGGCCGGATAACTCCCCCCGCCCGCAAACGCCGCACCGCATCGTAGATATAGTCCCAGTTCGCCGCCTGCTCCGGAAAAATCCCCACATGCTTGAACGAAGTCAGCCCCAACCTCATTTTCAGGTTCAGTCCCGCCGGATTGCGGTAGCCGATGAACCACTGCTGCGGCGTACCCCGTTTCAGGAGCCATTCGCCCCGATCCTCGCTCCCTTTGTTTTTACGGAAAATGGCTTCGGCGCGCGCTTCCCACTCCGCCTCCGGCAGCGATGTCGCCCACAGCGCCTGCGGTTCCGGCCGGGCGACGACCACCGCTCCGAATCGCTCTAACTTCCGGCCGCCGCCGCTGTCTATCAATTCATAGTCCCTCCACCCGTCCGGGGACATTAAAGTCATTTCCATACTAAAGACGGTTTCCTGTCAGTTCAAAATATAAAAGTAGTGTTAAAAATCGATATATTTGTGCCATACTGACCTGGAACCTATGAAAAAACTCCTGTCGGTCGCAACCTCTGCGATCCTGTTCGCCGCGTGCGGCTCCAGTCGCGAGCCGGCGCAATACGTCGATCCGTTCATCGGCACCGACGCCCACGGCCACACCTTTCCCGGCGCGGCCACTCCTTTCGGGCTGGTGCAACTGTCGCCCGACACCGATACCGAAGGATGGGACTGGTGTTCGGGTTATCATACCAGCGATTCGAGCATCATCGGCTTCTCGCATACCCACTTGAGCGGCACCGGCGGGGCGGATTTGGGCGACATTCTCCTGATGCCGGCCACCGGCCCCGTTCAGTTTGAACCCGGCACCAAGGCCGATCCGGGCGCAGGCTACCGCTCGCGTTTCAGCCACAAGAGCGAAAAGGCGCGGGCGGGATATTACAGCGTCTACCTCGAAGATCCGAGGGTGAAAGCCGAACTGACCGCCACGCCGCATACCGGCGTGCATCGCTATATCTTTGAAAGCACCACCAACCAGCACGTCATCATCGACCTGCGGCACGGGATACAGGACCACGTGCACAGCGCGGCGTTCCGGCAGGTGGATGCCCGGACGATCGAAGGGTGGCGGCGCTCCACAGGATGGGCGGCGGATCATACGATCTATTTCCGTGCCGAGTTTTCGGAGCCGATTCATGAAATTCGGGCACGGATCGACGGCGTCGACACGGCTGGGATCAATGCCGGCGAGGGGGAAAGAGTGGTGCTGGCGGTTTTCCCGAGCGGTCATTCCAAAGAGATCGAGGTGCGGGTCGGCATTTCGGCAGTCGATCTCGACGGCGCGGCGGCCAATCTGAAAGCGGAGGCTTCGGGACGGAAATTCGACCGGATAGTCGATGCGGCCGAGGAGAGCTGGAACCGTGAATTGGGGCGGATTGCAGTCTCGGGCGGCAGCGACACGGACAAAAAGATTTTCTATACGGCTCTTTACCATGCTTTTACGGCGCCTTACCTCTTCTCGGACACCGACGGCCGGTACCGGGGGGCGGACGGCAGGATTCACCAGGGGGCAGGGACGGCTGCAAACGGTAGCGAAGACGCTCATTATACGGTTTTCTCGACGTGGGACACTTTCCGGGCGCTGCATCCGCTGCTGAGCCTCGTCCAACCGGAGGTGAACGGGGCGGTGGCGCGGTCGATGCTCCGTTATTACGAACAGACCGGGCGGCTGCCGGTGTGGGACCTGCATATGAACGAGAACAACTGCATGATTGGATACCACTCGGTGCCGGTCATCGCGGATGCTTATTTCAAGGGACAGCTGCCGGATTCGCTGGGAGCATTGGCATTGGAGGCGATGGTGCACAGCGCCATGCAGAACGATTACGGCGGATTGCCGTACTACCGCAGACTGGGCTATCTGCCGGCGGACAAGGAGAACAATTCGGTGTCGAAAGCGGTGGAGTATGCCTACGACGACTGGTGCATCGCGCAGATGGCGCAGCGGTTGGGGAACGACAGCTTGTACCGGGTTTTCATCCGGCGGGCGCAATCGTATAAGAATCATTTCGATCCGACGGACGGATTTTTCAAAGGGCGGCTTTCGACGGGGGCGTTCCGCACGCCGTTCGACCCGGCGGCGATCTCGATCCTCGGGCAGGGCGACTTTACGGAGGGAAATGCCTGGCATTACCGGTTTTTCGTGCCGCAGGACGTGACGACCCATATCGGGATGCTGGGCGGAGACAGCGCGTATGTGGCGGCGATCGACGCGATGTTCAGTGCGCCTTCCGCGACTGCCGACCATTCGCCGGACGTGTCGGGGCTGATCGGACAATATGCGCACGGGAACGAACCGTCGCATCAGGCGGCGTATCTCTACTCCTATGCCGGGGCGCCGTGGCGCACGCAGGAACGGGTGGCGGAGATCAAGCGGACGATGTACACGGCGGCGCGGGACGGCCTGTGCGGGAATGAGGACTGCGGCCAGATGTCGGCGTGGTACGTGCTGAGTGCGATGGGGTTCTATCCGGTGACGCCGGGGTCAGGGATTTATGTGCTGGGGACACCGACGTTCGAGCGGGTCGAAATCGCATCGCCGGCGGGCGGCAAACCTTTCGTTATCGAGGCGAAGGGGCTCGGTTCGGAGGGGAAAAATATTTATATCGAATCGGCGGAATGGGACGGGAAACCGTATACGAAGTCGTACATCACGCACGAGATGATCGAGCGGGGCGGTAAGTTGGTGCTGCACATGGGGAATCGACCGAACAGGGCGTTCGGCGCGGCGGCTGAGGATCGGCCGGTTTCTATCATTCCGGCGGAAGATGCGATGACGGCAGAACAGATGTTGTCGGAAGTGATTTTTGAACCGTATGTCGAAGATACGCTGCGGGTGTTCGGGCCGACGATGACGGTGCGGCCGAAACTCTTCCGCCGCGAGCCGGGGATGCGGATCGTCTATACTTCGGACGGCAGCGAACCGGGGCTTTCTTCGGCGGAGGCGGGGTCGCAGGGGATCGGACTGACGGGCGATACGAACCTGAAGCTGCGGGCGGTGGGATATGACGGGCGTATGAGCTATGTCAAGGACTACCGTTTTTACAAGAGTGTGCTGCGGGGTGCGGCGGTGACGCTGGAGCGGGAGCCTTCGGCGCCGTATGCGAACGGCGGGGCGGCGGCTCTGGTGGATTATGCGATGGGCGGCGACAGCTATGTCCGGCCTGAGTGGGTGGGGTTCAACGGGAATGATCTGGCGGGGGTGATCGACATGGGGCGGGTGCGGCATTTGTCTCATGTGGGGTTCAATGCGGCGAATGAACCGGGATCGTGGATCGTCCTGCCGCGGGATGCGATCTTCGATTTCTCTGCGGACGGAACGAATTTTTATCGACCGGTGGCGATTATTACCGAGGAGAGCCGAACGGCGGGCAGCGGTGCGCATTTCTTCGGAACGGCGATACCGGGCGGGGTGCGGGCGCGCTATATCCGGTTCGTGATCCGGAATGGGGAGTTGCCGGACTGGCATATCGGGAAGGGGAATCCGGCGTGGATGTTCGTGGACGAGATCACGGCGTACTGATTGTCGGTTAATGTTTTCGCGGCAGCGGGGCGTTCTCTTTTGCGGGAGGGTGTCGGGCGAGGACTATTTCTGCGCCGGAGATAGGGCGGTCGGACTGAGGATTAACAGTAGATTTATTTTGTACGTGTTCGGGAGGGAACAGCTCTCTTTAACTTCACTACGCTTCGCTTGTTTTGCCTCCGGCTTCCTCGCGCTACCTCGGCATAGCCCGCAAGCGGTCTTTGCCCTCGAAACGCTGCTCGGTTCCTCCTCTCCGCCAGACATGGCCGTGTTTTTATCGTATTCCCGTTCAAAAGCCATTTTCTATTCGAGCCATGACCAGAATCGAATTGCTGGCCCCGGCAGGAACGGCGGCCATCGGAAAGGCAGCCATAGATGCCGGGGCAGATGCGGTTTATATCGGCGCCGAACGTTTCGGCGCCCGGACAGCGGCAGGGAACAGCATGGACGACATCGCCGCTTTGGTGAAATATGCGCATGGTTTCGGAGCGAGAGTCTACCTGACGATGAACACCCTGCTGCTGGACGACGAACTGCCGGACGCGCAGCGAACAGCGTGGGCCGCATACGAAGCAGGCGTCGATGCGCTGATCGTCCAAGACATGGCTTTCACGCAGTTCGACCTACCCCCGATCGCACTGCACGCTTCGACCCAGACATTCAACCTCACCCCGCAGCGGGCGCTTTTCCTCGCCTCGGCAGGTTTTTCGCGCATCGTACTGGAACGCGGGGCTTCTTTAGCGCAAATCCGGAAGATCCGTTCGGCATTGCCCGATCATATCGAACTGGAAGCATTCGTACACGGCGCTATCTGCGTATCGTACAGCGGCCAGTGTTATCTGGGCCACGCGTTGTGCGGTCGGGGCGGCAACCGGGGCGCCTGCGCCCAGCCCTGCCGCTCGCAGTACAACTTGGTCAACGACCGGGGCGAGACGTTAATCCAAAACAAATGTCTGCTCTCGTTGCGCGATCTGAACCTGAGCGGCCGGTTAGAGGAGCTGATCGGGGCGGGAGTCTGTTCGCTCAAGATCGAGGGGCGTTTGAAAGAGGAGGATTATGTGGTCAACAACACGGCCTATTATCACCGGCTTCTCCATTCGTCCGGCGTTCCGCGTCTGTCGGCGGGGAAGGTGGCTTGCGGCTTCGAGCCGAACCCGTCCAAAAGTTTTTCGCGCGGGTTTACGACCTACTATTGGGACGGGAAGCGGGCCGGAGTGCTGGCACCGGAGGCCAAGTCGCTGGGGGAAGCCATCGGCAGGGTCTTGCAAAGCGACGGTCGCACACTGGTCTTGCGGCTCATGCCGGATAGGGTCGTGCACAACGGGGACGGCCTTTGTTTCCCGACCGGTTCGGGCCGATTGGAAGGCGCTTCGGTGAACCGGGCCGAAGGGAATCGGCTGCTCCTGAACAAAACAGTCGATGTGCCGCCGGGGACAGAGGTGTACCGGAACTTCGACCGCTCGTTCCGGCCTGCGGCCACGCGCAGCATCCCGACGACGGTCGTTTTTACCGGTTCGGCTGTCACGGCGACGGACGAAACGGGGATTTCGGCAACCGTTCCGCTGCCGGAGGATTACGACCCGGCTTTGAACCGGGAATTGGCGGAGAGAAACATCCGGAATGCTTTTTCAAAAAGCGGCGGAACGATTTTCGACATTACCGAGGTTTCCGTGCCGGAGGTTCCGGCCGGCCCGTTGCCGTTTATTCCGGCGGCGGAGCTGAACGGGTTGCGGCGCAGACTTTTAGAGGAGTTGCTGTCGGCGCGGTTGGCGGCGTACCGGCGACCGGAACCTTATCGGCGGCCGGATGCTGTCCTGTCGTTACCGCCGGGTATCCGAAGGGATTTCCGGGCCAATGTGGCGAATGCGCTGGCCGAAAAGTTCTATCGGGATGCGGGTTTTGAAATCGTCGAACGGGCATTGGAAGCACAGGACGATCCTGACTTGATCGGGCGGGAAGTGATGCGCACGCCCTACTGCATTCGGAGGGAAACGGGTAGGTGTCTCAAGGAATATCCGGAATGTCGGTCCGAGAAGCTGTTCCTGGAAAACAACGGGGTACGTCTGGAGTTGTCATTCCATTGTGCGGAGTGCGAAATGGGGATCATCTTCCAGGGAAAGGCTTAAGTTTGGCGATTATATGCTTTTTTATATACTTTTAGCACCGGCATTTTGGGGCATCTTTCGGCTCGGGCCGGTGCTGGGCGGCGTCGCAGAGACCGGCGGTTCTGGGAATCGCAATAACTAAAAATAAATAGTAGATTTATTTAGCAGCGTTTCGTGAGTGACTGTTCTTTCTTGAAAGAAAGGCCCCATAGGGGCTTTCTGGGCTGTAATTACCCGATTCCTTAGGCTTCGCAGTCCTCTTTCATTGCATTTGGTTCGGGGCGCGGGAATCGGGCCGATAATGGCTAAACCTCATGAGGTCGGCTCGATTCCCGCACCCCGACAAATCGAAGACAAGGGTATCCGGCAGGCTCAAGAGATGCGCAAGCATCTCAAAAAGTTTGGCTGCGCCTTCCTCCTGGCGCCTCGGCCATTCGAGCAAGCTCGATGGCTCTTGGCTGCTGTGTCGGTTTTCTGGTTCTCGCTAACTGCGCTGCGCTTGTTTTCCTCCTCGCCGCTCACCATAGTCCGCAAGCGGCCTCTGGATTCGCTGGCAGCGTCGGTTGTTCACAACCGAGCAGCGTTCCGAGTGCAGAGACCGCTTGCGGGCTATGCCGAGGTAGCGCGAGGAAAACAAGCG
>NZ_CANQYJ010000036.1 GCF_947628055.1 uncultured Rikenella sp. | reverse complement strand
CCGACAAGGCGAAACCGGCTGGAGACACTTTCTTTGTCTACTTTCTTTGGTGGCAAAGAAAGTAGAAGCCCCGCCGGCTCGAGGCGGCAAAGCAAAATGTTATTCCATGAAGCGGATAGCCTTGTACAGTGGCAGAATTCGGCTCGACTGGGATCTCCCGATGACGCCCCGGAGCCACCTCAGGCGGAGGGGAGCAATTCGCACAGCTCATTGCTACTCCGCTGGCTCCGGGACGTTTTTTCTCTGTAAATAAGCTGTACTTTGCTTGCGCACCGAGAAACTCAGGTTCGCAGAACCGGGCGGGCCGCAGCCTCCCCCCCGCGGAGGGTGCCGCTCGGCACTCGAGCCGGGCTGTAACTACCCCCAACTTCGCAGACTGCGACCTCTTTACCACTAAAAAACGTATTTGCCCGCGCGCTGGCGGAAATCCTGTTCAAAAGCAATTCATGCTTTTGAACGATTTCCTACTCTATCCGTCGCGCGCGGTACCGCTTGCCGCGAAAAAGAGAAAACTGCCCTTACGCCGGGCAGGCGGTGCCGCTCGGCACTCGAGCCGGACTGTAACTACCCCAACTTCGCAGACTGCGACCCCGCTTTATTAACCGACCCGTTTAAAAAATATCTTTCAGTTCGAGCAGGCTCCGCACCTCGTACAGCGGATGCTGGTCATGCTCCGCCCCCGACCGATTCACGAACACCGACGGCATCCCCGCCGTCGAGGCCCCGTAAATATCCGTGTAGACATCGTCCCCCACCATAATACACTCTCCCGGCGTCACTTCCGCCTTGCGCATCGCATACTCGAAAATCCCCGGATTCGGTTTTCCGATCCCCGCGAACTCCGACGTCGTGATCCGCTGGAAAAACTTTTTCAACCCGCTGTGCTCCACCTTGCGGAACTGCACCTCGTTGAATCCGTTGGTAATCAGCGACATCGCATATCCTTTGCCGAGTAGGTACTCCAGCACCTCCAGCGAGTGCGGCATCAGCGCATGGAACGTCGGCGAGATGCGCAGATATTCGTTGCTCATATCCATCGCCAGCCGCTCGTCGCGGATTCCCCCCGCCTCCAACAGACGCACGAACCGCTGGTTGCGCAGCGTCTCCCGGGTCACAATCCCGTCCCGGTACTCCGTCCACAGCTTTTGGTTGATCTCCCGGAACGTATGGTAGTACGTGTCGAAATCCGGGAAATGATCTGCCATGCCGAAAACGGAGAATAATTCGCGCTGTGCCGCCTCCTGATTGCTGCGGACATCCCAGAACGTGTCGTCTAAGTCGAAAAAAAGGTGCTTGTATTTCATAAATATCTCCGTGGATTCTCTGATATTATCTGTTTTTCTTTGGCAGCCGGGGTACTGTTCTTTTTCATTTCGCTCCGTTTGTTTTGCGTGCCGTCAGGCACCGGCCCCGCGCGCGACAGCTGGAATAGGAAATCGTTCAAAAGCAATTTATGCTTTTGAACAGGATTTCCGCCAGCGCGCGAGACAATTACAGCTTCGGTTTCGGTCCACAGCCTGCGGAGGATATTTTGGGTAGTTACAGCCCGGCTCGAGTGCTGAGCGGCACCGGCCCTCCGCTGGGGGTGGCGTCGGCCCACCCGACCTGCGGTCGCAAATAGTGCAGAAAAAACAGTGCGGTTGATCTCAATGATCTTTCTTTGTCAGGCCGGAGCCCCCGGTTGCGGAGGCCTGCAACTCGCCATGCTCGTTGGGCCCCGCTGGCTCCGGCCAAAAAAGGGTAATTACAGCCCGGCTCGGGTGCCGAGCGGCACCGGGCCTCCCCCCGGGGTGGCTCCGGCCTGACACGGGGAGATCATAGTCGTAATAAATCGTACGTTTAATAAAACGATCGCAGCCTGAGAAGAACGCCAAACGATTAAAATCCGACAGCCCGGCAAGAATACCCGGCAGCACCAGGCCCGCCCGCTGGAGATGCCGCCCGCCCGATACAGGGAGACACAGCCCCCTCAGCGCCTCTCGAAAATCGTCCGCCTCTCCCGTTCTGCAATCGCCCGCACCCACCGTTCCGGCCCCGCCGACCAGTTATCCCGCGCCCTCGGCGACAAATGCGGATGCGCCACTATCCACCGCGCCAGCGCCAGCCGGTAATCCTCCGCCACGACCACCGGCTCCAACCCCATCTCCACCAGATCCCGCGCCCGGAACGAATTGAGCACCACCGTATAAATCCTCTCCGGATCGAACTTTTCGCCCCGCTCCGTCTCGTAGATCGTCACCCGGTGATGATAGCGCGCCGTCAGATCCACCCGAAACCGGATGCCCGCCACGTCGTCATGCAGATAGTAAGGCACCTTCAAACGCACCAAGTCCGACTGCGGCCCCTCGATCTTGAAAAACCGCATCCCGAACACCTTCTCCATAAATTCTTTCAGCTGCCGCCCGGAAAGGCGCACCGTCACCAACTGATTGTCGAACCGGAACAGCGACAGCACATCGCTCAGACACAAAAAGCCCTTCAACCGAGTCGCGTCCATCGCCGGCGGGGCAAAAAACGACACCTCCGCCCCTTTCGCCACATCGAAATGGAACCGATGAAACCAGTCCGCGAACGCCGACGGCCCGAAAAATCCGTCCCGGGTCGAAATCGTCGTATCCAGCTCCGCCACCGGCTCCAGAAAAAACCGCCGCACCCGTTTTTCGTCCGCCGCAAACCGCTCTTCAAAAGCCCGTAAAGGCCGAATCCCGCCGAAATCCTGCCGTTTGACCCGCACCGCCGCACGCCCGTCCACCGTATATCTGTCCGCCACCAGCCATTCCGTTTCGCCCAGCGAATCCACCGCTCCGCGCGTCACGCCGAACAGAGACCGTATCGAATCTTTTTCCCCCTCCGGCACATAACCGACGGCGAGCATTACTCTCGAGCGCAGCGTGCTGTCCGCCAGAGCCGCATAAACACGGTCGCCCAACGACAGCTCCCGCACCGGCATATCGACAAGGAAAAGATTCTTCTCCCCCAGCTCCGTCCGCCACGCCTCGGCAAAGGCGGCCACCGCCGCCAGCGAACCCTCCCGGTAACGGTTCGTGAGCGGATCAGCGGCGAACAGAGGGGAATTCCCCGGTGTGACGACCAGTCTCTGATGCTCCTGCGCCCCGGCGCCGAAAACCTGCAAGAATAAGAAAAACAAAAAGATCCCGTAGCGCATCTTTTTCGGAAACTATATGAAAAAGGCACACGGCAAGAGACTACCAGCACAGAGGCAGTTCCAGCCGCCCCAATCAAGAATAGCCCCGAGCGTGTGCCGTATCGGCAACGCAAGGAGCTTCCTTGATTGATGCTTCAAATAGGCTGGAACTTTTCTGTGCTGAAGCGTGCGTTAAAAGAACAATGAGGGGTAAAGATAGCAATTAAATGTGAGAAAGTGGACAAAAACGCAGTAACAAACAAGCAGGAAAGCGATTTGGAAGCGGTGTTGGCAGCCGACGGGCAGCCACGGGAAATACTGTAAAGCCCCAGGCGGCACGAGCCGGAAAAGGGTGAATGAAAAATGCGGATATAATAAAAAATAAAGTATATAATTGCTTCCCGTTGCGTCCGGTTTTTCAGGCCGCCTTCTCAAACCGCCTGTCTGCCAAAACCGTCACCCCATTCTTCCGTGGTTCACGTTTTATATATATCTTTGTTTTCCTAAGACTTCAAAAACATGACATATATGGCTCAGGATCAATTTGTAAACCGCCACATCGGCAATGGACCGGAAGAGGTGCGGGAAATGCTTTCCGTAATCGGGGTGAAATCGGTTGCGGAACTGATCGACCAGGTCGTACCGCCGCAGATCCAGCTGCCCAAGCCGCTCCCCCTGCCGGAAGAGGGGATGAGCGAGTACGATTTCGCGGCGCATATCCGCGAGCTGGGGGCGAAGAACAAGCCGCTGCGGACTTTGATCGGGATGGGATACTATGGGACGGCGACCCCGGCGGCGATCATGCGCAATATCTTCGAGAATCCGGCGTGGTATACCTCTTATACGCCGTATCAGGCCGAGATTTCGCAGGGGCGGCTGGAAGCGCTGCTCAATTTCCAGACGGTGATCAGCTCGCTGACGGGGCTGCCGGTGGCCAACTGCTCGCTCTTGGACGAGGCGACGGCGGCGGCCGAAGCGATGATCATGATGTTCAACCTGCGGTCGCGGGAGGCGGTCAGAGAGGGGAGGAACGTGTTGTTCGTGGACGAAAATATCTTTCCGCAGATTTTGGACTTGCTGCTGACCCGCTCGGAGCCGCTCGGGATCGAGTTGGCGGTGGATGCGTACGGCGAATACGAGTTCAGCGGCAGGGAATTCGGAGCGATCGTGCAGTACCCGGGGTGCAATGGACACATAGCCGACTATTCGGCTTTTGCGGCGGCATGTCATGAACGGGGGATGTTGGTGGCGGCGGCGGCGGATATATTGTCTTTGGTGTTGCTCAAATCGCCGGGTGAGTGGGGGGCGGATATTGCGGTGGGCTCTACGCAGCGGTTCGGGATTCCGATGGGATTCGGCGGGCCGCATGCGGGGTATATGGCCACTCGGGATGCCTATAAGCGGAATATGCCGGGGCGGATTATCGGGGTGTCGGTCGACCGGTTAGGGAATCCGGCCTTGCGGATGGCGCTCCAGATGCGCGAACAGCATATCAAGCGGGAGCGGGCTACGTCGAATATCTGTACGGCGCAGGCGCTGCTGGCGACGATGGCGGGAATGTATGCGGTGTATCACGGGGCGGAGGGCTTGCGGCGGATTGCCCGGCATGCGCACGCGCACGCCCATGCGGCGGCGGAGCTGATCAAAGGGCTGGGGTATGAATTGGTGTCGGACGACTATTTCGATACGATCGAGGTGCGGGTCGAGGATGTCGAACGGATCGAGGCGATCGCGCTGGCCAAGAAGCTGAATCTGTTCTATCCGGCGAACGATGTGGTGCATATCAGTTTCGACGAGGTCTCTACGGTGGCAGAAGTGAATACGATTGCCGCTATTTTTGCGGAGGCGCTCTCAGGAAAGGCGGGGGCACAGTCTGTGCCGGCTGTCGATGCGGTCGAGGAGGGGATTTTTTTCAACAGCGCTTTGCGGCGCGAGAGCGATATATTGACCGAACCGGTGTTCCGCAAGTACCGGAATGAAACCGACTTGATGCGCTATATCAAACGGTTGGAACGGCGCGACATTTCGCTGGCCGACTCAATGATCTCGCTCGGGTCGTGCACGATGAAGCTCAACTCGGCGGTTTCGATGATGCCGCTGTCGCTGGCGGAATGGGGCAATGTGCATCCGTTCGTGCCGCTGGACCAGGCCGAGGGGTATATGGAGATGATCCGGGGTTTAGAGCATGATCTGGCGGTGATTACGGGCTTCGATGCGATCTCGCTGCAACCCAATTCGGGCGCGGCGGGCGAATACACGGGCCTGATGGTGATCCGGGCTTACCACCTCAGCCGGGGCGATAGTCAGCGGCGGGTGGTCTTGATTCCGGCTTCGGCCCACGGCACCAATCCGGCGTCGGCGGCGATGGCGGGGATGAAAGTGGTGGTGGTGGACACAGATGCGAACGGAAATGTGGACGTGGACGACTTGCGGAGCAAGGCGGAGGAACATGCGGCGGAGTTGGCTTGCCTGATGATTACCTATCCTTCGACGCACGGGATTTTCGAGAGCCGGATCAAGGAGATCGTCGATATTATCCACGCGAACGGGGGGCAGGTCTATTTCGACGGGGCGAACATGAATGCGCTGGTGGGCATTTCGTCGCCGGGATTTATCGGGGCGGATGTGTGTCATCTCAACCTGCACAAGACGTTCGCCATTCCGCACGGCGGCGGGGGGCCGGGCGTGGGGCCGATCGGGGTGGCGAAACATTTGACCCCGTTCCTGCCGTCGCATTCCATTGTGAAAACGGGCGGCACGGAGGGAATTACGGCGGTCTCGGCGGCACCGTGGGGGAGCGCATTAGTGCAGCTCATCTCGTACGGCTATATCAAGATGCTGGGGGCGAAGGGGTTGCGACGGGCGTCGGAGATGGCGATCGTGGCGGCGAATTACATGGCGTGTGCTTTGAAAGGACACTACGGGATCGTCTACACGGGCGAAACGGGGCGTGTGGGGCATGAGATGATCGTGGATTGCCGGAATTTCAGGGCGGACTACGGGGTCGAAACGGGGGATATTGCGCGGCGGATGATGGACTACGGTTTCCATGCGCCGACGCTGTCGTTCCCGGTGCACGATACGCTGATGGTGGAACCGACGGAAAGCGAACCGAAGGCGGAGCTGGATCGGTTTATCGAAACGTTGATTGCGATCAAGGCGGAATGTGCGGCGAATGTGGGGCGGGAGGATCATATCGTGAAGAATGCTCCGCATACGGCGTTCGAGTGCTGCGGTGCCGATTCCGATGCGGCGGGAGAGGGCTGGGGGCACTCGTATTCGCGGATGCAGGCGGCGTTCCCGCTGCCGTGGGTGCGGGAGAACAAGTTCTGGCCGTATGTCTCGAAGATTGATGCGGGGTATGGGGACAGGAATTTGGTTTGCACGTGCGAACCGTTGGAAACGTATCGGTAGGCTCTGGCTGCGGTGTTTTTGGGGGGATTTGGGCTTGGATAGAGTTCCGGTTCCGGCGATGCGGCATTTTTTATGGGGTTTTCTCGGTCCGGTTCCGGCTTGGGGTAGAGGCTGCCCAAGCGATACGAAGTATCGCAAGCCCGGCGCGGGGCCGCCTCTCGGAGTTTTTAATTGGGGCTTGTACGACTTTTTGCTCGGCGCGCGGCCCCGTTGTGGATTTTGTTGGAGTTTGAGAGAACTTATTAAGCGCGGCTGCCCGGCCCGAGGGTAGTTCTCTTTTGTTGTGGCGGAGCAAACTCCCCGGCTTGAGTGCCAAGTGGCGCCCGCGCGCGACGGCTGGAGAAGGAAATCGTTCAAAAGCAGCTTGCGCTTTTGAACAAGATTTCCGCCAGCGCGCGGGAAAGAACAGTTCTTTTGCGCGCTACGCCGAAAGAGGAAAATCGACGTTTTCAACTCGCGTTGAAAACGATTGATTTTCCTGGCGCGCGGAAATTATTCGGGGGAGCTTTGGTTCCAGCGAAACGCAGTTTCGCCTGTCCCGCCGGGGTCACCCGGACGCCGCCCGCGCAGGGCAGTACCCTCCTTTTGAACGAGTTATCTTGGTGCCGGCAGGCCAATAAAACACCCGAAGGGTGCGGTTGGAGTGCCGAGCAGTTCCTGCGCGCTGCGCTTAAAGAGCGAAATCATTTCGACAAACGACAGTTTGTTAAAATAAGATTTCGCTGGCGCGCAGGAGAGACAGCAGAGGTAAAGGCGGTTCAGTTCGCGTGTTGATCGGCCCCGCGCGCGACGTCTGGAGAAGGAAATCGTTCAAAAGCATGAATTGCTTTTGAACAAGATTTCCGCCAGCGCGCGGGCAATGAATGTTTATTGGCGTGCGGGCAGAGATGGATTTAAATGTGATCGGGTCGGACGCCCGGGAGAGAACGCAACGAGCACCGTCGAGTTGCGGGCCTCCCGACGGGGAGGCGTCCGGCCCGCCCGGTTCTGCGAACCGGATTTTCCCGACGCATAGGCAAATACTGTTTTTGATCTGCAAAGGGCCACAGCCTGCGGAATTGGGGTAGTTCCAGCCCGGTTCGGGTGCCCAGTGGCACCAGGCCTCCGCCCGGGGATAGCTCCGGCCTGACGGGAAATCACAGCCGAGGTATTTTTCTGAGCGCGAAAGCACCCCCGGGAATGTCGCGTTTTGACTTGAGAAAGCCGGGCTGAACGACCGGCTTTCGACAAGGTGAAACCGATTCCTGGCACTTTTCTTTGCTTCCTTTCTTTGGTGGCAAAGAAAGGAAGTGCCCCGCGGCATGAGCGAAGTCCGCCCGGTTCTGCGAACCGGATTTCCGTCGGCGCGCGGCGAAGAATGATTCTGAATAGCACCGGGTCGCCGCCAGCGGAAAGAGCAACAAGCACCGTCGAAGTTGCTCGCGCCGCGTGGGGTGGCGGCGACTCGCGCGACCCAACGGGCCGCGGTTTACTTAGCTTCCGACAGTAAAACGGCCGGAGCCTGCGGAAGCTTTGGGGTAGAGGCGGCCAATAAAACAGCCAACGGCTGCGGCTTGAGTGCCGAGCGGCACAGGGCCTGCGCCCGGGGTGGCTCCGGCCTGACATGAGGAGATCACAGTCGAAAAGCACTTTCGAGTGGCATGTGGGATAAAGCCCAGCTTCGGGTTGCAGCCTGCGGAGCTAAGCAACGAAGTTGCGGGCCTCCGCTGCGGGAGGCTGCGGCCCGACAAAGGGAGATCACAGCCAAAAGTCCTTTAGCGTCCCAGCGGCACTGGGTCGAACGCCCGGGAGACCTCGGGTAGTTCCAGCCCGGTTCATGTGCCGAGCGGCACTAGGCCTCCGCCAGAGCGGCTCCGGCCCGCACGACCTATGGCCGCAATTCCAGACATCGCTTATTTACCGTACCTTTGACCAACACATTTCTAACCCACACTACTAAATAACGATGAAAAAGATTTTATGCTGGTCACTGCTGGCGCTGATGTCGGCGGGAGCGGCCGTTGCGAAAAAGAATGTCCGGCCGGCTCAGCCAGCCCCGGCGCAAACCGGCGTTTTTCCGATGCGGGAAGTGCAGACCGAAACTGCCGATTTGCAGGAACTGCTGGAATTGAAAGGCATGTATATCCGCAAATACGATTTGTCGGGCATACGAGATACGACCTTGCGGGTGGTCGTGCAAATCGACGAATATTTCGGACGCGACTCGGTGCGGCCGGTGCGGAAGATAGTGCTGGGGGACATCTGGTCGCAGCGGGATTCGTCGTACGTGAAAAGCCTTAAGTTCCTGATAGTGCCGAAAACGGATTCGACGGCCATGTTTTATTGCGATCTGGAAGATAGGGGGCAGCGGGGCGAGTTGTTGAAATTCAACAGAGCGAAGCCGGATTTCAAGAAATTTAATAGCTATCGGCCGCGGCCGTTTAAGTTCGAGGGATTGGAGGCCGGAAAGGTAGTACCGGTCATGCTGTTCGGGGCGTTCTGGTACGATGCGGAATTATCGGAACGTTACCACGCATCGCTCTATCGCTTTTGTATGGAGAATGAAATGGCGGCGGATATGCATAACCAGGCTTTCGACAACATGCCGCACTATTGGGTCATCCGCGTCGGCCTCGAAAAACGCTAAAAACCCGACAACAGCTTGTAAATAAAAAAAATATCGTACCTTTGCGACGCCTTTCGGCACCTGCCCCTGTCTTCGGAGGCGGCTGTCGAGAGGCGTCAATACATAATGTCTAACCCGTTTAGTTTCATTCAAATCGACAAAATGACTACAAACGCAGAAGAAACGAAGGCACAGAAACCTTCTAACGCATCGGTTCCGGTCGAATCGTTCAACTGGGAGGCTTTTGAAACCGAAGCCGGCCTGTACGGCGGCGAATCGAAAGAAAAGATCGCCGCAGAATACGACCAGACCCTTTCCAACATTCAGGCGGGCGAAGTGCTGGAAGGTACCGTGACCGCTATCGACAAACGCGAAGTGCTGGTCAACATCGGCTTCAAATCGGAAGGAGTGATCGCCAGCAGCGAATTCCGCTACAACGCGGATCTGAAAGTGGGTGACAAAGTCGAAGTGTACGTGGAATCGGCCGAAGACAAAAAAGGCCAGCTGATCCTCTCGCACAAGAAAGCACGTCAGCTCCGCTCGTGGGATCGCGTCAACGAAGCGCTCGAAAAAGACGAAATCATCAAAGGATACATCAAGTGCAGAACGAAAGGGGGGATGATCGTCGACGTATTCGGCATCGAAGCTTTCCTGCCGGGTTCTCAAATCGATGTGAAACCGATCCGCGATTACGATATTTACGTGGACAAGACCATGGAATTCAAGGTGGTGAAGATCAACCAGGAGTTCCGGAACGTGGTCGTGTCGCACAAAGCGCTGATCGAAGCCGAACTCGAACAGCAGAAAAAAGACATTATCGGCAAGCTCGAAAAAGGGCAGATTCTCGAAGGGACGGTCAAGAACATTACCTCTTACGGGGTCTTTATCGACCTCGGCGGGGTCGATGGCCTGATCCATATTACCGACCTGTCGTGGGGCCGTGTGAATCACCCGGAAGAGATCGTGCAGCTGGATCAGAAACTGAACGTGGTGATCCTCGACTTCGACGACGCCAAGAAACGGATCGCATTAGGGTTGAAACAGCTGACGCCGCACCCGTGGGATGCGCTGGCTTCGGAACTCAAAGTCGGCGACAAAGTCAAGGGGAAAGTGGTCGTGATGGCGGACTACGGTGCGTTCATCGAAATCGCCCCGGGCGTCGAAGGCTTGATCCATGTGAGCGAAATGAGCTGGTCGCAGCATCTGCGTTCGGCACAGGACTTCATGAAAGTCGGGGACGAAGTGGAAGCGGTTATCCTGACCTTGGATCGGGAAGACCACAAGATGTCGCTGGGTATCAAACAGCTGACGCCGGATCCGTGGGAAAATATCGAAACCAAATATCCGGTAGGGTCGCGGCATAGTGCGCGGGTGCGCAACTTCACCAACTTCGGAGTGTTCGTGGAACTCGAGGAAGGGGTGGACGGCCTGATCCATATCAGCGACCTGAGCTGGACCAAGAAAATCAAACACCCGTCGGAATTCACCCAGATCGACGCCATGATCGACGTACAGGTGCTCGAGATCGACAAGGAAAACCGCAGACTCAGTCTGGGGCACAAACAGCTGGAAGAAAATCCGTGGGATGTGTATGAAACCATCTACAAGCCGGATTCGATCCACACGGGGACGATCACCGAGGTCAACGACAAGGGGGCTGTGGTGACGCTGAACGAGGGGGGCGAAGGATTCGTGCCGGGTCGCGGGTTGGTGAAAGCCGACGGAACGACGGCGACCAAGGGGGAAACCCTCGAATTCCGCGTGCTGGAGTTCGGAAAGAACAATCGCAAGATTATCTTGTCGCATACCCGCACCTTTGAAGAAGCTAAGGCAAAGGAAGATGCCGTGAAAGAGGCCTCGACGCAGGATGCGGTGAAGAAACTCTCTTCGTCGATGGAAAAAACCACGCTGGGGGACATTTCCGGGCTGGCTGAACTCAAAGCGCAGCTGGAAGGGAAGAACTAAGGCCTCTCTAAGTTCGCCGGGATGACCTTTCAGGTGACCATACTGGGATGCAGTTCGGCGCGGCCGACGCCTTCCAGGCATCATACTGCTCATGTACTGAACGTACATGAGCAGTTTTTTTTGATCGACTGCGGGGAGGGGACGCAGTACCAGATGGCACGATATGGAATCAATCCGCTGAAAATCAATGCAATTTTCATCACCCATTTACACGGGGATCATGTGTACGGGATTTTCGGACTGCTCTCGACGATGGCGATGATGGGGCGGCAGCGGGCACTGACGATTGTGGCGCCGAGGCCTTTCGCTTTGATGTTGGAGGGGCATTTTTCGTTTTTCGGTATCGAGCTGCCGTATCCGTTGGAGATCCGGGAAATCGATGCCAGATTATCGGCGGAGGTGTGGTCGAACCGGACGATGACCGTGACCAGTGTGCCTTTGAGGCATCGCGTGCCGTGCTGCGGCTATCTGTTCCGGGAACGGGAGCCGGGACTCAATGTGTACCGGCACTTGGTCGAGGGATACGGGTTGGATCCGCTGCAGGTGGCGGCATTGAAGCGGGGGGAGGATGCGGTGTTGGCGAACGGGATGCCGCTCACGGCGGCGGAGGCGACTTATCGACCGTACGAGGCGCGGAGCTACGCTTTTTGCAGCGACACGACGGCTTCGGGAAAGGTGGCTTCGATCGTGCGCGGGGTGGACTTGCTTTATCACGAGGCGACCTATCTGCATGCGGATCGGGCGCTGGCGGAGAAAACGGGACATTCCACGGCCTTGCAGGCGGCCCGGCTGGCGAAAAAAGCAGGGGTGCACCATTTGCTGTTGGGGCACTATTCGGCCAGATACAAGGAGCTGGAACCACTCTTGACGGAGGCGCAGGGGGAATTCCCGGACACGGTGCTGGGGCGCGACGGGCTTGTCCTGACTTTGGAGAAAGACCATTCGCTGAAAATCGGCTCGATTTAGGCGGGGAGTTGGTGTATATTTCGGCCGAATGGTGTAATTTTGTGTTTTAGCATGGGTTCATTGGTCGCGTGCGGGATTCGGGTAGTCCCGGCCCAAACGATACGAAGTATCGCCCGCTCGCTGCGAGCACGCGGGGCCCGCCCGGCCCGAGGGCGGTTTCCTTCTTTGGGGTAGTTTATCTTGTTGCCGGCAGGCCAGCAGAACACCCGAAGGGTGCGGATCGCGTGCTGAGTGGTACCGGCCCCGCGTGCGACGGCTGGAGCAGGAAATCGTTCAAAAGCAGCTTGCGCTTTTGGACAGGATTTCCGCCAGCGCGCGGGAAAAAGACCGTTTTTGATTTGCAAAGGGCCGCAGCCCGCGGAAGATATTTCGGGTAGTTACAGCTCGGCTCGAGTGCCGAGCGGCACCGGCCCTCCGCATGCCCGGGGCTGCGGCCCGCTCGGTTCTGTCGAACCGGATTTTTACCGGTGCGTAGGGGCGAAGAACCGTTTGACCGGCAGCGAAGTCGGTAGAGGTGTGGGGTAGAAACGATCATAAAACAGCCAACGGCTGCGGATCGCGTGTTGAGCGGCACCGCTGTTCCCAACCCCATAGTCACAATAGGTACGCGCAGTGAAACAACAGCAGCCAATGACTGGACTTACAATGAACAAAAAGACCAAAATCTAAACACCGTTATATGCAGGAAAAGATATTGATACTCGACTTCGGATCGCAGTACACGCAGTTGATCGCGCGGCGTGTGCGCGAACTGAATGTCTATTGCGAGATACACCCGTACAACCGTTACCCGGCGATCGATTCATCTGTAAAAGGGGTGATTCTGTCGGGCAGTCCGTATTCGGTGCGGGACAAGGAGGCGCCGCAGATCGACCTCGGCGGAATCAAGGGTAAACTGCCTTTGCTGGGGGTGTGTTACGGGGCGCAGTACCTGGCGCACCATTTCGGGGGCGAGGTGGCGCCGAGCAATTCACGGGAATATGGCCGGGCCATGCTCAGGAAGGTGGAGGGGAACAATGCGCTGATCCGCGATTTGAGCGATCCGACACAAGTGTGGATGTCGCACGGGGACACGATCGTCAAGGAGCCGACCGGCTGCGAGATCATCGCGAGTACGGAGGATGTGCGGGTGGCGGCGTTCCATATCGCGGGGGAACAGACTTGGGGGATTCAGTTCCATCCCGAGGTCTACCACTCGACGGAGGGGATCAAGCTTTTACGGCATTTCGTGGTGGATATCTGCGGCTGCCGGCAGGATTGGACGCCGGCGTCGTATATCGAAACGACAGTGCGCGGGCTGCGGGAAAAATTGGGAGATGATAAAGTCGTGCTGGGCTTGTCGGGAGGGGTGGACTCGTCGGTGGCGGCGATGCTGCTGCACAAGGCTGTCGGGATGAATCTGACCTGTATCTTCGTGGACATGGGCTTGCTGCGCAAGAATGAGTTCGCCAGTGTGCTGGATTCTTACAAGAATATGGGGCTGAATGTGATCGGGGTCGATGCGGGGGACAAGTTTTTGGGGGACTTGAAAGGGGTGACGGATCCGGAGCGGAAGCGGAAGATCATCGGACGTGACTTTATCGAGGTGTTCGATGAGGAGGCGCAGAAACTGAAGGGGGTGAAGTGGCTGGCGCAGGGGACGATCTATCCGGATGTGATCGAGTCGGTGTCGGTGAACGGGCCGAGCGTGACGATCAAGTCGCACCACAATGTGGGAGGGCTGCCGGAGAAGATGAATCTGCGGATCGTGGAGCCGCTGAGGCTTTTGTTCAAGGACGAGGTGCGCCGGATCGGGCGCGAACTGGGCTTGTCGGACTTGCTCTTGGGGCGGCATCCGTTCCCGGGGCCGGGGCTGGGGATCAGAATTTTAGGGGAGGTGACCCGGGAGAAGGTGCGCATTTTGCAAGAGGCGGACGCGATCTTCATCCAGGCTTTGCGGGATGCGGGTTGGTATGACAAGGTGTGGCAGGCGGGGGTGATGCTGCTGCCGGTGCAGAGTGTGGGGGTGATGGGGGATGAACGGACGTATGAGTCGTGTGTGGCGCTGCGGGCGGTGACTTCGACGGACGGCATGACGGCGGACTGGGTGCATCTGCCGTACGAGCTGTTGGCGAAGGTGTCGAATGATATTATCAACAAGGTGCGGGGGATCAACCGGGTAGTGTATGATGTCTCGTCGAAACCGCCGGCAACGATCGAGTGGGAGTGATTTTGTTTAGGCGATTAATATACTTTATCGTAGGTTTATTTTGCATTGTGCCGGATGGAACTGCCGCTTTCTTGTAAGAAAGCGGCGCAAAGAACTTTTGAGATAGCTGCGCTACTCCTTACGCTCCGCAGTCCTTTTGCATTGCATTTTCTTTGGGGTGTGGCAATAGCGGGCTTAAGACGTTACTTACCTAAATGCCCGCTATTGCTCACACCCCAAAAGAATCAAAGACAAGGGTACCCGGCAGGTTCAAGAGATGCGTTAGCATCTCAAAAAGTTTTTCTGGTTCTCTTTGTTCACAAAGAGAACAGTTCACTCCCGAACACGTACAATAAAACCTACGGTTATTTGTTGTCATTGCGATCTTTCGGATCGCCGGCCTCCGCGGTGCCGCCGGGCACTCCGACCGGGAATTTGCTCAGCCTTAAGGGTGGGCGCGAGGTCGAACTAAGGAACAATAGAGAACGAACCCTCCAGCGGGGTAGAAATAAACCGAACCCATAAAAACAGCATAAATGATTATTCTCGTATTGAACTGCGGCAGCTCCTCCATCAAATACCAATTGATCCGGATGAGCAGCCAGAGCGAACACCAGCTGCTCGCCAAAGGAGTTGTGGAACGCATCGGCCTGACCGACGGCATCCTGACCCACAAACCCACCGGGAAACCGAAATACGAATTCGTGCAAAGCATTCCCGACCATTCGGTCGGGATCAACCTGATCCTCGACGCCTTGATCGACGAGCACCACGGCGTGATCGGGAGCCTGAGCGAGATTTCGGCCGCCGGACACCGCGTGACGCACGGCGGGGAATACTTCTCCGACAGCGCGATTGTCAATCCGACGGTCAAACAGCAGATCGAAAGCTGCTTCAAACTCGCCCCGCTGCACAATCCGGCGAACCTCAAAGGGATTCTGTCTATCGAGCGCCTGCTGCCCACTATTCCGCAGGTAGCCGTATTCGACACCTCGTTCCACCAGACCATGCCGCGGGAATCGTACCTCTATGCCATCCCGTACAAATACTACGAGGCAGACCGCATCCGCCGGTACGGGTTCCACGGAACCAGCCATAAATACGTGGCGCAAAAGGCCTGCGGGATGACCGGCCTCGACTTCGAGCACTCCAAGATCATCACCTGCCACATCGGTAACGGGGCTTCCATTACGGCGATCAAGGACGGGAAGTCGTTCGACACCTCGATGGGATTCACCACGGTGGACGGTCTGATGATGGGCACCCGCAGCGGGGAAATCGATCCCGGCGTACTGCTGGATATTATGGACAAAGAGGGGCTGAATACCCAAAAGGCCACCGACCTGATCAACAAACAGTCGGGATTGCTGGGGGTCAGCGGGGTTTCTTCGGACTGGCGCGACGTGCGCGAAGCGGCTGAGAACGGCAATGACAGGGCCAAGTTGGCGCTGGACATGTACATGTTCCGCATCAAACGGTTCGTAGGAGCGTATATGGCGGAGCTCGAAGGTACGGATATGATCGTGTTCACGGGAGGGATCGCCGAAAATGTGGCGAAACTGCGCTACACGGTATGCAAAGGCTTGGAATCCATGGGTATCTACCTCGATAACCAGGCCAACGATGCGGCTTACGGAGAGGATGCCATTATTTCGACCCCGAACTCGCCGGTCAAAGTCGTGGTTGCCACCACCAACGAGGAACTCGTAATCGCATCCGACACTTTCCGCCTGTTGCGCAAACGGCCGGAACAGCAATAGTACGATACACTTTAATGAGTAAGGGGGTGTGGTTTCCAACGGAACCACACCCCCTTTTTTAGGTAACTATACACTATTTTACACCGAATTAAATTCGTGATTGGATTTGCATCGCCGTCGGTCGTGGTTCTCGCGGCGAAGCCGCATTTGCAAATTGGATTCCGATCGAAGCCCCCGCCAAGGCGGGGGCTTCGATCGGAATCCGCAAGGTTATGCGGTTTTGGATTACCATCGGTGTAAATTTGTATATAATCGTTTTTTTATATTTTCACAATTATATACTCTTACTGTCCCCGCATTTTTACCGACCGTTTTTTGCTTGTCCGGTACCGTACCCCATGGGGCGCTCTCTTACCCTAACAAAAGGATCGCAACAATTAAAACCCGTACATTTATTTATCGCCTCGAGCCGGGCTGTAACTACCCTAAACGGCCCCGCTGGCTCCGGCCCGGCCCAAGCGAAAGTTGTTTGTTAGTACGGTTACCTGCAGGGAGTAATAAAAACCGGACGATTGAAAATCAAGAATCTATTTATGTTCCGCCTGTGCCTGGCAAGCCGTAATGGCCACTAAATTGACGATGTCGCTCACCGAGCAGCCCCGCGAGAGGTCATTGATCGGCGCCGCCATCCCCTGCAGGATCGGCCCGATCGCTTCCGCATCCGCCAGACGCTGCACTAATTTATATGCAATGTTTCCTACCTCCAAAGTCGGGAATACCAGCACATTGGCCCGCCCCGCAATCTTCGACCCCGGCGCCTTCTTGGCCCCCACGCCCGGCACCAGCGCCGCATCCGCCTGAAGTTCCCCGTCGATCTTCAGGTCCGGCGCCATCTCCTGCGCCAGACGCGTCGCCTCGACCACCTTGTCCACCATTTCATGTTTGGCCGACCCCTTGGTCGAAAAGCTCAGCATCGCGATCCGCGGCTCCATGCCCACGATCGTCCGCGTCGTCTTGCCCGTCTCTACCGCGATTTGCGCCAGCTCCGGCGCCGTCGGATTCGGATGCACCGCACAGTCCGCAAACACCATCATCCCGTTTTCCCCGTAGTGCTTGTCTTTCAGCAACATGATGAACGCACCCGACACCACCGAAATGCCCGGTTTGGTCTTCACGTACTGGAATGCCGGCCGAAGTACATCCCCCGTCGCATTCCCCGCCCCCGCCACTTCGCCGTCCGCATCGCCCGCCTTGATCATCATCACCGACAGGTACAACGGATTGAGAATCAGTCGTTCCGCATCCTCGCGGATCAATCCCTTCGCCGCGCGGATTTGCAGCATCAGGTCGATATATGCCTCTTTCTTAGGATGATTGGCCGGATCGACGATGTGAATGTCCCCGTTGGTAACGTGTTCCAGCCCCCAGTCCGCAGCCAAATCACGCAACTCGGTCGGATTGCCGATCAGTGTGATGTCGGCGATCCCCTGTTCCACGACTTCGTTCGCTGCGCGCATAGTGCGCTCTTCATTGCCCTCCGGCAGCACGATGCGCTGTCTGGCGGACCGTGCCTGTTCTCTGATTCTGTCTAAAAGTTCCATTATCTGGTGGTTTTTATTGTCATTCCCAGGAAAGTCGCCCCGATGCACAGCACGAGGCTCATACCTATATATGCCAAAGCGAGGGTGTGGTGTCCGTCGCGGATGAGCCGCACGCTTTCGAGCGAAAAGGTGGAAAAGGTGGTGAACCCGCCGCAAAAACCCACCACGCCCAGCAGATGTTGTGCCGATCCTTGTTCGACGTATCGCAGCAGCATTCCGATCAAGAACGATCCGACGACGTTGACTGCCAAAGTCGCCCACGGGAAGCGTCCCCCTCCGCCGCGCATGGCAACTAACGTGGCGATCCCGATCCCCACGCCGTACCGCAAGACCGATCCGGCGAAGCCGCCGAGCCCCACCCACAGCAGATTGCTCCACATAATCCGTAATTTTCGTTCGACGCTAACAAAGGTACGGTTTATTTTAGGCCCTTGCAAGCGTTCCCGCAATCTCCCCCGATCTTCCGCTGTCAGGCCGGAGTCACCTCGAGCGGCACTTCCGGGCGGGCTGCTAATGCGGGGATGCGGGAAAAGGGATTCATTATGCAAAATAAATCGTACCTTCGTGCCAGTTTTATGTTTTAAATCCCGTTAAAGATGAGCAAAGGACCGATTTCACAGTTCATTACACACAATTACCGTCATTTCAACGCCGCTGCGCTGGTGGATGCGGCCAAGGCGTATGAGGAGCATATGAATGCCGGGGGCAAGATGATGATCACGCTCGGCGGGGCGATGTCCACGGCCGAATTGGGGATTTCGCTGGCAGAGATGATCCGGCAGGACAAGGTGCAGATTATCACCTGTACGGGGGCGAATTTAGAGGAGGATTTGATGAACTTAGTGGCGCATTCGCACTACAAGCGGGTGCCGCATTACCGCGACCTGACGCCGCAGCAGGAACGCGAGCTGTTGGACAATCACCTGAACCGGGTGACGGACACTTGCATTCCGGAAGAGGAGGCTTTCCGCCGGCTGCAGGGGCACATGGAAAAGATTTGGAAAGAGGCGGACGCACGGGGAGAACGCTACCTGCCGTATGAGTTCATGTACAAGCTGATCCGCAGCGGGGTGCTGGAACAGTACTATGAGATCGACCCGAAGAACAGCTGGATGCTGGCGGCGTGCGAAAAGAATCTGCCGATTATCGTGCCGGGCTGGGAGGATTCGACGATGGGCAATATCTTCACGTCGTATGTCATCAAGGGCGAGATGAAGGCTTCGACGGTCAAGGGGGGGATCGAGACGATGATGTTCCTGTGTGACTGGTACAAACACAATTGCGGAGGAAAGGGTGTGGGCTTTTTCCAGATTGCGGGGGGGATTTCGGGGGATTTCCCGATCTGCTGCGTGCCGATGATGTATCAGGATTTGGGCTGGGAGGAGACGCCGTTCTGGGCGTATTTCTGCCAGATCTCGGATTCGACGACTTCCTATGGGTCGTATTCGGGGGCGGTTCCGAATGAAAAAATTACGTGGGGCAAGTTAGATGTCGATACGCCGAAGTTCATCGTGGAGAGCGATGCGACGATCGTGGCGCCGCTGATGTTCGCTTATATTCTGGGGTGGTAGTTCCTTGGGATTGCATCCGGATCTGTATTTATGGGCGCGCTTTTTCCTTCGTGGGGGAAGCGCGCTTTTTTGTTGGGGCTACGGCGCCTAAAGGAGTAGCTTCACAAAGTTTCTTTGGTTCTTTCTTTTCAAAGAAAGAACGGTACCAGGCAACATAGTGCAATATAATCCTACGGTAATTCCGTCCATTCCGGCGGGAAGTCCGGACAAACCGCTGAAAATTACAGCCGCAATAGTGGCAGAACCGAAAAATGGTTGCATATTTGCATTTCATTTTTCGCTCCTGCGGGATCCGGCACGGACGGATCGCCTCGAAAAGGCCGAAGTAGCGCAGTTGCACGACCCTTAACCCGTCCTATCCGCCACAGATGAAAAACAAATACATCGACCTGATCGAACAAACCTTCGAGTTCCCGCAGGATGAATTTTCCGTGGTCGACAACAACCTCAACTTCCACGACGTACCGCTGATGGACATCATCAAACAGTACGGAACCCCGCTGAAAATCACCTACCTGCCCAAGATCAGTTCGCAGATACAGCGAGCCAAGAAACTCTTCAACGTGGCGATGGCCAAGGTCGACTACAAAGGCACCTACAACTACTGCTACTGCACCAAAAGCTCGCACTTCTCGTTCGTGCTCGAAGAGGCGCTCAAGAACAAGATCAACCTCGAGACCTCGTCCGCCTACGACATCCACATCATCAACGCCCTGTACGACGGCGGGATGTTGGACAAAGACACCTACATCGTCTGCAACGGCTACAAGCGGCCGCAGTACGTCGAGAACATCGCCGGGCTGATCCACAACGGATTCATCAACACGATCCCCGTGATCGACAACAAGGAAGAACACGAGCTGTTGGACGCGGCGATCAAGAAACCGTGCCACATCGGCATCCGCATCGCATCGGAAGAGGAGCCCAAATTCGACTTCTACACCTCACGGCTCGGGATCCGGTATCGCGACATCAAGAGCTATTACCTCGAAAAAATCAAACCGAACAAAAAATTCCGGCTCAAGATGCTGCACTTCTTCATCAACACCGGGATTCGCGACACGGCTTACTACTGGAACGAACTGTCGAAGTGCTTAGCGGTGTATTGCGAGCTGAAGCGAGTATGTCCGGAGCTGGACTCCCTGAATATCGGAGGCGGGTTTCCGATCAAGAACTCATTAGCTTTCGACTACGACTACGAATACATGACCGAAGAGATCGTCGCCCAGATCAAGACCTATTGTAACGTGAACGGAATCGCAGAGCCGAACCTATTCACCGAGTTCGGATCGTTCACCGTGGGGGAAAGCGGCGCGACCTTATACTCGATCATCAACCAGAAGCAGCAGAACGACCGCGAGCTGTGGTACATGATCGACTCGTCGTTCATGACGACGCTGCCGGACACGTGGGGGATCAACCAGCGGTACATGATGCTGCCGATCAACAACTGGGACAAGGAGTACCAGCGGATTTTCTTAGGAGGGCTGACGTGCGACAGCGAGGACTACTACAATGCCGAGGCGCATCAGAACGCGATTTTCCTGCCGAAACTCTGCCCGGGGGACACGCAGTACATCGGATTTTTCCACACGGGGGCTTATCAGGAGTCGCTGGGGGGATACGGG
>NZ_CANQYJ010000035.1 GCF_947628055.1 uncultured Rikenella sp. | reverse complement strand
AATTTACTAAAAATCTGCATATTGCGCAACTTTTTCATTTATATATCCTTAAAATTCTAATTCAACCAACGAGTAGAACTTTATTACTTTATATGCCTTTCGCCGGCAGGGCACTTTTTTCATTGCCCTTCTGCCGGGCGGCACTTTCTTTTCACTTCGCCGCTCAGGCCGGGAGGCTTTTTTCTTTGATAATTGTCTCGGGCCGGCGGGCTTTCTCTCCGGCGGAAAGTTCTACGGGCGTTCCCTCGCCAGGGGTAGAGTTTTTTCTTCTCCTCCCGCTCATGCCGCGGGGGCTTTTATTTTTTACTGCCTCGAGCCGGCGGGGCTTTTGTTCTTTATATAAAACTTTTTTTGATGCCCTCATGCCGGGCGGGCACTTCCTTTCTTGGGTGACCAAGAGAAGGAAGCAAAGAAGTCACCGGGAATCGGTTTCGCCTTGTCGAAGCCCGCGCACCCGCACGGGCTTCTTAAGTCAAAACACGACATTCCCGGGTCTGCTGTGTCTACCCGCAATTAAGGAAGATACTGGTTTCAAGAGCGAAGTACCTCCGGAAGCGTCGTGTTTTGCCTTGAGGGGGACGCGCAGGACGCGCGGACACCCGACAAGGCGAAACCGGCTGGAGGCAGTTTCTTTGTTTACTTTCTTTGCTGACAAAGAAAGTAAAAGCCCCGCCGGCTTGAGGCGGCTCAGAAAAAAGTGCCCGCCAGTTCAAAAAAGAATAAAGTATATAACTTTGCGATCAGATGATCAAAATAGGTTTAATATCCGACACCCACGGCACATTCGACGACCGAATCAAACACTTTCTCGACCCCGTGGAGCAGATTTGGCACGCCGGCGACATCGGATCGTTGGAACTGGCCGACGAAATCGACGCATTCCGGCCGCTGACCGCCGTTTACGGAAACATCGACGACCACCGGGTACGCACAGTCTATCCGAAATTCAAACACATCGTCTGCGAAGGAATGAGCATCGTAATGACCCACATCGGCGGCTATCCGGGGCGATACGAACCTGAAGCCCGAATGTGGATCGAACAGGTGCATCCGGATTTGTTCATCAGCGGACATTCGCACATCCTCAAAGTCATTAACGATAAGAGATACAATTTATTGCACATGAATCCGGGAGCGGCGGGGTACGGGTATCAGGGAGTGCGGACAGCCCTGCGCTTTGTCGTGGACGGCGACCGGGTGACGGAGTTGGAAGCGGGGGAGTTCTAAATCATGAAATACTCATTTCTTTTATTCTTAATTTTTTGTTTGAATGGACTTAACGCATCCGTACCTGAACCGATACTTTCGGTAACGGCGATCAAGACCGAACAGCAAACCATCCTCAAAAAGTTAGGCAAACGTCCCGATTTTTTCCTGCCGTGGCGATGCGAATCGGTACGGAGCGTCATGCTCGAACGCGTGCAATTGAGCTCCGACCGGAAAACCCTGAAGCTCTATTGCAATGTAGGTTTGGCGCAGATCGCCATTCGGCAGGAGTTGCTCGATACGTGGGCGGATGCCGTCCGGAAAAAACTGGGAGCGGATTATCAAGACTGTCAAGTACGTTTCTACGCCTACAATATACCGGCGGAACGCTTCATTCCTAATTATTACCGGGAAAAGGCCGACCGCGATCCCAAGCGGGAAAGCACTCCCATTGTTCGCAGACCGCTTGTGAGGCGTATCTACCGGTCGGGATACGGGCGCGGATTGGGAGGGCGGCATATCGCGCTTTGGGGCGGTCACGGGAAATATTATCACGAAAAAGAGGATTCCGCCTGGAAATGGCAGCGCCCCGCTCTGTTCTGCACGATCGAAGACTTGAATACCCAGGAATTTGCGACGCAGTATCTTGCTCCGATGCTGGAAAATGCGGGGGCTGTGGTCGTTATGGCCCGCGAACGCGATCCGCAGCAGCGGGAGATTCTGATCGACAACGACGGCTCGACCGGAAATGCACGGATCGAAATCGTCGGGGATTGGCACCGAAAATCGGGAGGATTTGCTTTCCGGGACACTTTACATGCCGGGAATCCTTTTCGTCAAGGGACTGTGTTCCAGGCTGAAATCGGCAGTGAGGTAAAGCCCAGGATTACCTATCTTCCCGGTTTGGACAAACCGGGAAGATACGGCGTGTACGTCAGTTGGAAAGCTCTGCCGACTAACCCGACGAACGCCCGGTACACGGTTTGCCATGCGGGCGGAAAGGCGGAATTTGAAGTCAATCAGCGCATCGGAGGTTCCATGTGGGTCTGGCTGGGCGTTTTCGATCTGGACAGCGAGTCGAAAATCGTGCTGAGCGCACCGAACGACCTCGCAGAAGGCACCTTGACAGCCGATGCGGTCAAGATCGGCGGAGGAATGGGAAATGTCGAACGGGCGGGACAAACCAGCGGTGTGTCGCGATACTCAGAGGCGGCGCGGTACTGGATGCAGTACAGTGGCGTGCCGGATTCGATCTACGCCCAGGAGACTTTGTCGCCCGATAATAAGGAGTCCGAGATGCTCGATTATATCGACAATTTCAAGGGGAACGGCGACTGGTGCAATTACCTCAGGAAACAGAAGCGCATCCCGCTGGACTTGGCTTTGGGCTTGCATACCGATGCCGGCATCTGCGATTCGATTACAGGCACGCTGACGATCCATTACACAGACCGTGCGCGGGCCAGCTATACGAACGGCAAAAGCAAATTGGCCGGACGCGATCTGGCCGACCTGGTTCAAACGCAGATCGTAAACGATTTGCGCATGAAATACGATTCGACATGGACTCGACGGTCGATGTACGACAAAAGCTATGCGGAGATTTCGCGGCCCGATATGCCGGCCATACTGGTCGAAATGTTCTCCCACCAGAATGCGAACGACATGGCAGTCGCTCTCGATCCCGCGTTCCGTTTTGATATGGCGCGGGCGGTCTATAAAGGGGTGCTGCGTTTTCTGGCCGATCGGTATGGGCGGAGTTACACGGTGCAGCCGCTGCCGCCGTCAGGTTTCCGGGCCGAGTTGATCGGCGGCGACTCGGTTCGGCTAAGTTGGCGGGCGACGGAAGACCCGTTGGAACCGACCGCCGGGCCGAACCGCTATCGGGTTTACCGGCGGATCGGCAGGGAAGGCGCTTTCGACGAGGGGGTCGAAGTGCGTTTCCCGGAGATCGGATTGCCGTTGAACCGGGACAACCGGGTCTACAGCTACAAAGTCACGGCGATTAACGACGGCGGCGAGAGTTTTCCGAGCGAGATCCTTTCCGTCGGGTTGGCTGACGGTGAGAAGGGTAAGGTATTGATTGTAAACGGTTTCACCCGAGTAAGTCCTCCGGCTTTGAAAAAAAACGCCGACGGCAAGATTCTGGGGTTCGACATGAAGGCGGATCCGGGCGTCCCTTATATCCGGGATCGGGCGGTGGTCGGCGAACAACTGGATTTCGACCCTCTGTCTCCGTTCCAGGACAACGACCGTCCCGGCTGGGGCGCATCTTCCACAGCACGGACGCCGGACGGAACGGCGGGCAATTCATTCGATTATCCGGCCATCCACGGAGAAGCCTTGTTGAAAGCGGGCTATTCCTTTGCGAGCGTCTCGCGCGCTGCGTTCGAGAAAATGCCGATCCGACCTTCGCAGTATCGGATGATCGACCTGATTTTGGGCGCCCAGCGCAGCTATCCGGGACGATATTCGATTTTCAGTCCGTTGATAATAAAACGATTGCAGGATTTAACGGAAGCTAAGGTTCCGGTTGTCGTTTCAGGCAGTTATATAGGCAGCGACCCGGGTCTATCGGAAACCGTCCGGAATTTATTGGGCTATACTTGTTCCGAACGGATTCCCAATCCGCAGGAGATGACCGGCGGCTCGTACTATACCCCCACATTCGACCGGCTGCGCCCGCTGGCCGGGGGCAGCACTATCCGGATGGAAAACTGGCCGGCCGAAGGGGTGCGAAACGGACGAACATATATTTTCGGATTTCCGATCGAAATATTAGATAGCAACACGTTAGGCGATTTATTTAAACGTTTGCTCGTATTGGAATAAAACGGGTCCGCAGAACCGTTTTGCCCAACCTGTCGCAACGGTTTATGCAGCGACGGCTATCGTATTGTTTCCGAGCCACGTACGACCGGTGACGGATTCTATGAAAGTGTCGCGGTCGATCCGGACGGAAACCTCGTGGAGATCGTCGCCTGAAACAGACACGGACAAGTCCGAAAAAAAACCTAATTTTACGCTCGATTAGCTGCCAACAAGATGGGTATCAAACATAAGATCCGTCTCGGATTCATTACGATCGGCATACTGCTGTTCCTTTCCGGGATCATATCCTCGCTCGAACTGGCGAGGTTCAACCGCACGACGCACAACCTGCTGACCCGGAGCCAAAGGAGTATCGAGATGTCCAAACAGATGCTCGATGCCGTACAGGAACAGAATACCGCCTTGTTGCTTTTTATTACGGACAGCAGCCGAAGCGCGGTTTACGACTCGCTGATCGTCAAGGGAGACCGGGATTTCGGCCAGGCTTTCCGGTCTGTGCAGAATGCGCTTCGCGACCCGGCGCAGCTGGAGACGATCCGCACGGCATCCCAGTACTACAACAGCATCGTTTCACAAGTGAGCGACAGTACCGACATAACCTGGTTTACGGATGTTTACAAAACTTCCTACTACAACCTGACCCATGCCATAAAGGAATTCATGGTTCAGATTCAGCAGCGGACGATCGACTATACCGCTCAATTGGAACGGAATGCTTACCGGGCTTCCATGGTGGGGATTATCGCATTGGGTGCGGGTATTCTGCTGCTGATGGTGTTCTATTTCATGCTGAACAATTACTTTATCGGCCCGGTGCTGCAAATTACGCGATCACTGCAAGGATACATCGACTCGCGACTGCCTTTTGAAGTCACTATAACCACACGTGACGAGATCAACACTTTGAAAGAGCATATCGCCGCACTGGTTTCGGCCCATAAAAAAACGAGGCAGTAGGGATGAAAATCGGTTTGGTCATACGTTACGTCGGGCTGGTGATGCTGCTCAATGCGGCATTCATGCTGATCTCCGCCGTCATATCCCTGCTCAACGGGCCGGATACCGGTTTCTATCCTTTGTTGCTCAGTTTCCTGATTACGGCGATCGTCGGTGCCTTTCCGCTGATTTTCGTTCCGAATGACAATAACCTGCCCAACAAAGAGAGCTACGTCATCGTCATTATGTCCTGGGTCATATCGTGTTTGCTGGGGATGCTGCCCTACCTGATCTGGGGCGGCGAGTTTACCGTTACGAACGCTTGGTTCGAGAGCACCTCCGGCTTTACCACCACCGGTTCGACCATCCTCAGCGACATCGAGGCGCTGCCCGAAGGATTGCTGTTCTGGCGGGCCAGCACGCACTGGATCGGCGGCATCGGCGTCATTCTGTTCGCGATCGCCATCCTCCCGTCGGTCGGCAAAACCAAAATGAGTCTCTCCAGCGCCGAAATGTCGATGATGGCCAAAGACAACTTCCGGTACTCCACCAAAAAAGTCCTCCAGATCATTATTTTCGTCTACGTCGGCCTCACCCTGTGCGAAACAGCGGCTCTGATGGCTGTCGGCATGGACTGGTTCGATGCCGTCACCAACTCGTTCTCTACCATAGCCACAGGAGGATTCTGTACCAAGAACCTGAGCATCATGTATTACGACAGCGTGACCGTCGAAATGATCATCACCTTTTTCATGATCATCTCCGGACTGCACATGGGGCTGGTGTATGCGACGATACGGGGCAAACGCAACAACCTTTTCCGGTCGGAAGTGGCCCGGTTCTACATTTTGTCGTTGGCGGTATGTACGGTGATCGTCTCGGCCAGCCTGCTGCTGCACCATAATTACACCACGGTGGCGGAGGCATTCCGTTACGGTATTTTTCAGGTGACGTCGTATATGACGACCACCGGTTTCGCTTCGGCCGACGACTCTTTATGGCCTCCGCTCGCGATGATCGTCATGATGTATTGTACGATGCAGTGCGCCATGGCCGGGTCGACGACCGGGGGATTGAAAACGGACCGGATCTTGCTGCTGTTCAAGGCGATCAAGGCACGGGTCTTGAAACTCCAGCACCCGAATGCCGTGATACGCATCAAACAGAACGGCATTACGCAGGACGACGGGATGGTCAATGCGGCGATCCTGCTGGTGATGATCTATCTGCTGAGCGCTTTGGGCGGCACGATGATACTGGCAGCCATGAACATCGACCTGTTGACCGGTTTTACCGCGACGATCGCCAGCCTGAGCAATGTTGGCCCGGGATTTGGTAAAGTCAGTAACTTGGACAACTACGGGATATTGCCCGATGCGGCCAAATGGCTTTTGTCGGGCCTGATGCTTTTCGGGCGTCTGGAATTTTTCGGATTCATCCACATTTTCATGCTCCGCAGTTGGAAATAAACAGATATTGACTATCTTCGTTTCGTATCGAAGTTATGCGTAATTTTTCACGATTCATATTGCCGCTCATGCTGCTCGGTGTCGCAGCCCTGTCCGCGAATGCCCAAAAAGCCCGGATCGCCGGTCTGGAGCAGAATGAAGATTACATGCAATTGCTGCGGCAGCAACTGCAACTCAAACGCTGCGAAGACTCTACGGTCTCGTTGATCAACAGCAGCCGCAAACTGTTTGAAAACAGCACGGACAGGGACAAGATCGGGGAGAAGATCGTGCGGCTGGAAGGCGAATTGTTCGAGATCCGGAACCGCATGGGTCAGATCACGGCACAGGTGGCGGCCATCGAACAGGAATACATTGTCGAACACATGGACGATGCGACGGCGGAGGCTCCTGCTGGGGAAGGCGTGAGGACGCTGTTCGCCAACCCGTTTTTCACGGACAATCTTTCCCGAAACGACATCGCTTTGTTTACGGTGACGCCGAAAGTGGAGCCGGAGATAGGGAAAATCAACAAACGCATCGCTGATCTGTACGAACAGCTGACCACCGTCAAACGGCAGTACGATGCCGCGAATGACCAGGAGATTATCGACAGCCTGGCAACGCGGGCGGGCGAGCTGAAAGAACAGATCGAACAGGTGGATGCTTTGATGGAGCGGCTGTGGTTGTCGATCTATAACCGGAAATTGGACAACTATCTGGTTCTGATGGATAAGATCGGGACGATCGACCGCCTGAAACTCGAGCAGCTGGACCAGGAAAGCCGACAGGTAAGAAGGGCCGAAGGATTGGCGGGAGAGCAGCTGGCACCTTTGGTAGCCACTTATCCGTTGCAAAAAAAATTAGCGCTGGATTATGAAATTACGATGGCGCAAGCTTTGGGACTGAAGCTGGCGGAAGATTCGCTGACGGGGGAGGCGGGGAAATTTTCGGCGGAAACCGCTGCCAAAGAAATGACCTATCCGGACATTCCGTTCGCGCCGAGGAGTTTGGTGGTGTACGGGCCGATTGTCAGGACGGAGGATGAAACACAGCGAAACTACTCGACCGTCGAGGATGTGCCGGTACTGCATGTACCGAAAAAGGGGGTCTATTATACGGTGCAGATCGCTTTATATACGACACCTCCTAAAAGTGTCGATGCTTTCAAAGGGATGGCTCCGGTAATGTACCAGAAACTGAGCAACGGACAGACGCGCTATTCGGCGGGAGGCTTTACGGCTTACAGCGATGCGCAGGCGGCGGCGGGCCAGATGGTCAGGGCGGGATTCAGGGCGTCCGTCGTCGCGTTTGCGGACGGGAAAAGCACTGCGGCAGTAAAGGCGAAGGCGCTCGAAACGTCGGCACGACAAACGGCAGAGAAAGGAAGGACGGGCGGATACACCATAGAAATCGTTCCGGCGGAACTGCGGCTGCCGACTGCTATGCGTGAGATTATTACCTCGCGGGCACCGGGTAAAACTATTGTCCGGAACTCGTCGGGATCGGAAGTGATCTATTCCGTGGGCGGTTTCGCCACTCAAACGGAAGCGGAAGAGGTGGCGGAGGCACTCCGCAGCCAGCCGAATGCTAAAATCAAAGTTGTGGGACTATGACAATTTGGATCATACTGTTAATTCTTTTCGGGTTGCTGCTTTTCGTGGTGGAACTGGTATTGCTGCCGGGGATTACCGTGGCGGCGGTGGGGTCTTTCTGCTGCTTGGTGGGCGCTGTGGCATGGGCATTCGTGGAGAATGGCGCTGCCGGCGGATTTACCGTACTGGGGATCGTCGTCGGATTGCTGCTTATTCTGACTGCACTGTTCCTGCGGCCGCGGACATGGAATCGTGTGGCGCTCAAAACCAATATCGAATCGCAAGTGCAGCCGGAGCAGATCGACAAGCAGGTGGAAGTGGGGGTGCGGGGGATGACAATGACCCGGCTGGCCCCGATGGGGAACGTCCGGATCGGCGACCGCATTTTCGAGGCGAAATCGCTCGACAGCTATATCGATCCGAGACGGATGGTGATCGTGATCGGATACGACAATGCCCATATTGTCGTGCGGCCTGTGACTGAGGAATAAAAAATTACGCAAACTGACTAAATCCGGAAAATATTATGGAATTTTCGACAACGGCAATCATTATCTCGGCGGTCGCCATCGTACTGCTGTGGATCATTCTCTATTTCATTCCGATCGGGCTGTGGTTTTCGGCCATGGTTTCCGGCGTGCGGATGAGCTTGCTTCAACTCGTCCTGATGCGGTGGCGGAAGGTGCCGCCGGGAACGATCGTCTCGGCCATGATCGAGGGGACGAAAGCCGGGCTGCACCTGAATCCGAACGAACTGGAGGCGCATTATCTGGCGGGGGGACACGTGGCGAATGTGGTGCATGCGTTGGTTTCGGCACAGAAAGCCAATATCACGCTGGACTTCAAAATGGCGACGGCGATCGACTTGGCCGGACGGGATGTGTTCGAGGCGGTGCAGATGTCGGTCAATCCGAAGGTCATCAATACGCCTCCGGTCACGGCGGTGGCCAAAGACGGGATTCAGCTTATCGCCAAGGCGCGGGTGACGGTGCGGGCGAACATCAAGCAGCTGGTGGGGGGTGCTGGGGAGGAGACTGTGCTGGCCAGAGTGGGGGAGGGGATTGTATCTTCGATCGGCTCGTCGGACTCGCATAAGAGCGTGATGGAAAATCCGGACTTCATTTCACGCGTCGTATTGGAAAAGGGATTGGATGCGGGGACGGCTTTTGAAATTCTTTCGATCGACATTGCGGACATCGATGTGGGGCGGAATATCGGTGCGGTTTTGCAGATGGATCAGGCGAATGCGGATAAGAATATCGCTCAGGCTCGGGCGGAAGAGAAACGGGCGATGGCTGTGGCGCTGGAGCAGGAGATGAAAGCGAAGGCTCAGGAAGCGCGAGCTAAAGTGATCGAGGCGGAGGCAGAGATTCCGATGGCTATCGCCGAAGCGTTCCGGAGCGGGAATTTGGGGATTATGGATTACTACAAACTCCGTAACATTCAGGCCGATACTTCGATGCGGGAAAGTATCGGGAAACCGGGCGATATCAGCAAACAATAATTTGCCGGGATTTTTCGGCGGAGCGGTGTAATTTCATTTGGAAATAACGAGCGGAAGCACTACTTTTGTGGTGCTTTCAGCGCCGGGAGAGATGGGTGAGTGGCTGAAACCAGCAGTTTGCTAAACTGCCGTACGGAGTAATCTGTACCGGGGGTTCGAATCCCCCTCTCTCCGCCAATCAAAGGTAATGTTATAAATAGTGAAGCTTCGCAAATATTAATTTGCGAGGCTTCACTATTTTAACATATTAAACTTTTGGATAAGATAGCGTGAACTACTCCTATCGCAGGATTAACGAATCTTTTCCCGATGAGTTTGGAATGAACCCGCTTAACAATGTAATGTTTGAGTAAAAACTTTTCCAAAAGATTTTTATATTTGTAGTGCATTGCCGGATAGGTAATGCGTTTTTTGATGGCATTTAGGCTATTGGCTTGCAACGAAAACGACCAATTTTAAGAGCAAAGACACCAATAAGCACACTGAATGCCCTCGCCGTATGGCGTGGGTTGTGCTTATGTTTTTGTGGGTGCTTGGTCGTACCTCGTTGCAGTAAGCTATAACCCACGTTTCTTTTTGTAGTTAAACGGTTGCCATCTGTCGGCAAAGGCTCAACGAAGAGCAAAATATTGTTTAACTAAACACTCAAAAAAATGAAAAAACTGTTGTTTTTGGCTATCGCAGCCATTCTTTTCACTGGCACAGCAAATGCACAGACCTCCCCGAAGAAAGTATATTGCGAATTATTGGGGGTAAGGAAACTTTTAAGCGCAAAAGTAACCGTAGTAGTAGACTTTGGACAAAATCCGCACGACAACAGTAAACTCGTGGACGAAAACGGAAAGAAAATCACATTCAATTCAATGGTGGACGCCATGAACTACATGGGTGAACTTGGGTGGGAATTTGAAGATGCCTATGCTATAACCTTAGGAACGGGGGCTTCCGGTCAGAATGTATACCACTGGTTGCTGTCAAAGTATATATCAGACGACGAAAACATAAACGACGGATTTAAAACAAAGCAGCAATTCAAGGATATGCAGCGTGAACAAGAAAATCAACAACAAGAATAAATTATTGAACTATGCTTTGGGATTCTTTTATCATCGGTTTCATAGGTGATATTTAAAGAACGGATGCAGCATATACAACAAGAAGAGCCGTCATTAGACGGCTCTTCGTTTTTGCGTAGGTTATGGAATAAGGCCTTTTGCAATGAATTTCATCAAGAACATTATGAATCTTTTTGGCAAACTCTCCTTGTTGCCGTTTTTTTCATTTTGCGTAGCCGAATAATCCAAGATTATACCCCGCGTTTGATCCGCACCGCATCGCCCGCCGTCGGCTTCAGAAACCCATAACCGAACAAGTGTAAAAAACCGATCACCACAATAAACAGAAAAGCCAGACGGAAATCCGGCACGGTATATCGACCCGGTACTCCGCCGTGGATCATATTGGCGAACCGCAAAGCCACCGCCCCCGCCGCAATCCCCATACCCGTAGACATCTGCTGGATCGTACTGTACAACGTATTGGCCGCCGTCATTTTCCGTTCGGCAATATCGGCAAAAGCCAAAGTCGTAAGCGAACTGAACTGCATCGACCGCACTAATCCCGAACAAAACAGCGTGACGACGATGATCCATACCGGTGTATCCGGCAACAGCAAAGCCGTGAAAAAAGTAAACAAAGCGACTAAAAAACCGTTGACCAGCAGAATGTTCCGAAATTTGAAACGACGGATGATCCACACCGTGGCCGACTTCATCGACAGATTGCCCGCCATGGTGGATAGGAACAGCAGACCCGATTGGAAAGGAGTGAGACCGAACCCTTCCTGGAACATCAGCGGCACGAGATAGGGAAAAGCCCCGATCACAATCCGCGACACAGAACCGACCCAGATAGTAATGCTATAAGTCCGCACCTTCATGACCGAATAGTCGATCAGCGGCGCCACCGTACGCTTCGCATGCCATACGTTGAGCACCAGCACCGCGAGGCTGCCGATTACGACCGCAAGAGACACCCCATAGGAAACATTCGTTTTGCTGAACATCTCGACCCCGTACATAAATCCCGCCAGCGCCAGCCCGCTCAGCACAAAACCCGTCCAGTCGAAAGGCTTTTTCACCGCTGCTTTTCCCGCGTGCAGCCCCTCTTGGGGTATATAATGCCAGGCCAGCAGGATGCAAACGATACTGATGGGCACGTTGAGATAGAAGATCCATCTCCACGACCAGAAAGTCGTCAGGTAGCCTCCCACCAACGGCCCCACGATCGGCGCCACAAGCGCCGGAACGGTGATGTAATTCATGGCCGCGGGCAATTCGTCTTTCGGCGTCACTTTCAGCACTGCCAGCCGCCCCACAGGCGACATCATCGCCCCGGCCATCCCCTGCATGATCCGGTAGAGGACGAACTGGAACAGGTTTTGCGAAGTCCCGCAAAGGGTAGAGGAGAGGATAAAAAAAGCGATCGCCCCGCAAAACACCTTGCGCGTTCCGAAACGGTCGGCGATCCAACCGCTGACCGGAATGAAAATGGCCAATGCCATCAGATAGGAAGTCACGCCCGTACTGAGATGCACAACGTCCGTTCCGAAAGCATCCGCCATCGCCGGGATCGCCGTATTGACCGCAGTCGTATCCAGAAACTGCATGAAAAAAGCGATCGCCACCACCAACGAAACCCGAATCGTCGTGTGCTTATTCATGCGTTCCCTTTCTTTTAGTCAAATATCCGAACCGCCCCATCATCATCAGACCGGCCGAAAGCAACCCGACCGGGAACCCCCACCATATCCCTTCTATCCCGCCGTGCAGAGTAAAACCGAAAACATAACACAGCGGCAGGGCCAGCACAAAATAGCCGACGAACGAAATCGCCGCCATCCAAGTCACATCGTTCATTCCCCGCAGGGCATTCGCATAAGTCACCTGGAACACATCTCCGACCTGCAAAGTCAGCAGAATCAACATCAATACCGACACGATATGGCAGACCTCCGGCGGAGCGTCGAATATCCGTCCCATGAACGGCCGCAAAACCAGAAAAGCGCAGCCAATCACCACCGCCATGACCGCCATCAGATGAAAGCCTGCCGTTACCGTGCGGCGCACGCTGTCGATCTCCCCGCGTCCGTAAAAGTGGCTGACCCGGATGGCGATCGCCGCCCCCGTGCCGTAATAAAGCAGAATACCCAAAGTGGATACCGACAAAATGACCTGATGCGATGCCAGTTCAATCGCTCCTAACCAACCGATCATCACCCCGGCTATGCTGAACATACCGTTCTCGATCCCCATCTGGAGGCCCACCATCGTCCCCATTTTAACGAGTTTGCGAAGGGTCGTTCTTCCGATCGCTCCGCTCCGGAAAACGGAGCGGTAGCGCCGGTATCTGTGTCCGTAAAAAAAGATTCCCGCAAAGACCACTGGCATCAGCACACGGGTCAAGAGGGTAGAGAGGCCCGCTCCGGTCGCCCCCATCGCAGGAAATCCCAGCTTTCCATAGATCAGTACATAATTGCCGATCACGTTGAAAAGATTCCCCCCGAGCAGGATATACATCGGCAGCCGCGTATCGGTGATCCCGTCGGCGAACTGTTTGAATCCGTTGAACAGCATCACGAAAAGCAGGGATACCGATTGCAACGCATAATAAGGCCGTATCCGGGGAAGTAACTCCGCAGGCTGTCCCAAATGCTCCACATTCAACAGAATTCCGCCCATCGCGACCATCATCAGAAAACCCAACAGGACATTGACCAGCAGGCTGTTTTTCAGCAGGACGCCTATCTGCCGGGTGTCGCCCTTTCCGAAGCTCTGTCCGACGAGCGGAGTCAAACCGTATGAGAAACCGAGCCCGAACAGGATCGGTATATTGAAGACGCTGTTCACGAACGACACTGCGGCCAGATCGTCCATTCCGTATCGCCCGACCATCAGATTATCTGCAAAGCCGACTATGACGACACCCAATTGTCCGATCATAATCGGAAACCCGAGCTTCAGCAACTCGCGATAATCGAAACGGTAATGGCGGAAAGGATACATGCGTAAAGGCCGCTTTCGGAAAAAACAGCCCAAAATTACGCATTTTAAAACGAAAAGCCATTATCCCGCGGGTTCTCCCTCAAGGTGCGTTCCAGTTCGAGCGCCCGAGGGAAAAGAATATTGTTTTCCAGATGGAGGTGCTCGAAAATATGGGCCTGCACATCTCGCAGCTTTTCGCAGAGCTCTTTATAGGAGACGCAACCGTCTTCCGGGACGGTAAAGTCGTTCGTGATCCGTTGCAGGCCGTACAATTCCCTGCCTGTCTGGCTGTGATCGCGTTCCATCATCGCTATGGGCTGGGCGATCGACTGAAAACGCACCTGGGGCAGGGGAGTGCCGTTTTCCCGGTGCGACACTAAGGCCAGGATGGCCGGAAAAAGAATCTTTTCCTCTTTGCGCATGTGATTTTCCAGCTCGTCGAACAAATTTTCGGTCAACTGCGATACTGCGGACAGCTCCGGATGCTTTCCGCCGTGCGTCGAAGCCACTTTCTTGGCCAGCGGCGGCAAAGTCTGCCGCTTATCCCGGACATAAGCATGATGGTATTGCAGGATTTGGTCGATGATTTGCGGAATGGAAAAGGGATTGCGTTTGCCGGTCAGCCGGGCCGCATCTTTTTCGCGGCCGATGATTTCCCGTCCGATCTGATCCGGGTCCAATCCGCGCGAACGGGTGGCTTCCGTAAAATTGCGCCGGCCGCCGCAGCAATAATCGATCCCGTATCGGGTGAAAATATCGGTGGCATCGGGATAGGCAGCCGCGATTTCGCCCACGGTCATACTCGCAAATCTCATGACGATAAGTTTTTTAGCCTGCAAAGGTTGCAAACCCTGTGCCGCAGATATAGAAAAGCGGTCTTGTTCCATGGAACAAGACCGCCGGAACGATCCTGAAAAATTAATCGTTCAGCAGGGCTTTCATCGAGAGGCTGATGCGCTTGCGGTCCAGATCCACCTCCATGACTTTGACCTTCACCGGCTGGTTCAGGCTGACGATGTCCGCCGGATTCTGGACGAACTTATTGGCCATCTGCGAGATATGAACCAAACCGTCCTGTTTGGCCCCTACATCGACGAAAGCGCCGAAACTGGTGATGTTGGTCACGATGCCCGGAAGCACCATGCCCTCTTGAAGGTCATTGATCGAGTGAATGCCTTCTGCGAACTGGAAGTCTTGCTTTTCGGTGCGCGGATCGCGCCCTTCTTTTGAGAATTCGTTCATGATTTGTGTGAGTGTTTGAATGCCTACGCCTTTTGTTACGTAGTGGTTAAGATTGATTTTTTGGCGTAGTGTCTCGTTTTTGATCAGCTCGCCGACCGTTACGCCCTGATCGGCTGCCATTTTTCTTACCACAGGATAAGACTCCGGATGCACCGCCGTATTATCCAGCGGATCGAGCGCCCCCTCTATTCTCAGGAAGCCCGCCGCCTGCTCGAACGCTTTCGTCCCCAACCGGGGAACATGCAGCAATTCGTTCCGCGAGCGGAACGCTCCGTTCTCCGTCCTGTATGCCACGATATTCGCCGCCAGCACCGACCCCAGTCCCGATACGTAAGTCAGCAAGTGTTTCGATGCCGTATTGAGGTTCACTCCCACCCGGTTCACGCAACTCTCCACCACCGTATCCAGACTTTTCTTGAGTTTCGTCTGATCCACGTCGTGCTGGTATTGCCCCACGCCGATCGACTTCGGCTCGATCTTGACTAATTCCGCCAGAGGATCCATCAGCCGCCGCCCGATCGACACCGAACCGCGCACCGTCACATCGCAGTCCGGAAACTCTTCGCGCGCCACGGCCGAAGCCGAATAGACCGAAGCTCCGTCTTCGCTCACCATGTAAATCCCCACTCCGGGCAAATCCAGCTCCCGCACCAATCGCTCCGTCTCCCGTCCCGCCGTTCCGTTCCCGACGGCCACAGCCTCGATCGCGTACCGGCGAACCAATTCTTCGATTGTCGCCGCTGCCTCGGCCCGGCGGTTCTGCGGCGCATGGGGATAAATCGTCTCGTGATGCAGCAGATTCCCTTGCCTGTCCAGACAAACCACCTTGCACCCAGTCCGAAATCCAGGATCCAATGCTAAAATATTTTTCTGTCCCAGCGGAGCCGCCAGCAGCAGCTGGCGCAAATTCTCCGCAAACATCCGGATCGCCTCCTCCTCCGCCCGCTCTTTGGCCACGCCCAGCAATTCGGTTTCGATGGATGGTTTTATCAATCGTTTGTATCCATCGGCCACTGCCGCCCGCACCAACGCCGCCGCCTCCCGGTTCCGTGCATCCCGCCGCACGAAAATATGTTCCAACCGATCCGCCAAAGTGTCTTCCCGGGCCGGTTCCAACACAAGCGACAACCGTAAAATCCCCGCCTTTTCTCCCCTTGCCATCGCCATCAGCCTATGGCCCGCACACCGCCGGAGCGGCTCGCTCCAGTCGTGATAATCCGAGTAATTGGCCGCTTCGGTCTCTTTCGGATCGATCCCCCGGCCTATTTTGGACGAAATGACAGCGTGAGAGGAAAAGGTTCGCCGCACCGCATCCCTTGCTGCTGCCGATTCGCCGACCCATTCCGCCATAATATCCGACGCCCCCTGTAAAGCGGCCGCAACATCCGGCACCTCCGTCCCGTTCACAAAACGGGCCGCCAGCCCGTTCGGTTCGGCATCCTGCCGCATAATCATCGCCGCCAGCGGCTCAAGCCCCTTGTCGCGTGCCATGGAACCCCGCGTCCGCCGCTTGGGCTTATAAGGCAGATAAAGGTCTTCCAGCACCGCCGCATCCCAGCACTCCGTAATGGAGGCCTCCAGTTCCGGCGTCAGTTTCCCCTGCTGTCCGATCGTCTGTAAAACGGTCGTCTTGCGTTTTTCTAATTCGGAGTATTTTCCGTACAGCTCCCGAATGCGTTCCACCGCGACTTCATCGAGCCCCCCCGTAGCTTCTTTGCGGTAGCGGCTGATAAAGGGCACGGTGCACCCGTCGTCCAGCAACCGGATCGTATTTTCTGCCTGACTGAGAGAGGAGAGGGATAACTGGCGAGCGATGAGCTCAGGAATGAATGACATCAAACGGGTTTAAGTATACAGTGTCAAATGTACGCTTTTTATCCGGACTTCCAAGTTTTTTCTGATTTCGGTACGAAAAATGCTATTTTTACCCGTACCATGAGAACACTTCCGAATACCACAGACCGCTACGGCGAAATAGGCGTCACTCGGATCGGGCATGCCGCTCTTTACCTGAGCTATAAAAACGAACGGATCGCTGTCGATCCGTATAGCGAGGTGGCCGACTATTCGGCGCTTCCCGAGGCGACGGCCATCCTGATCACTCACGATCATTACGACCATTATGATCCGGAAGCCATCCGGAAAATTGCGACGCCGGAAACGACGTTCATCGCACCGCCCAAAGTGGCCGATCTCCTGCGCGAGGACGGCTTCGGACAGCGTATCGTCGTACTGGCGAACGGCGATTCGACGGAGTACAAAGGCCTGATCCGCATCGATGCGGTGCCGGCTTACAATGTCGTACGCGAACGGGCGCCGGGCCAGCCTTTCCATCCGCAGGGGATCGGCAACGGCTATATTCTGACCTTAGACGACAAACGGATATACATTGCAGGGGACACGGAACCGACACCCGAAATGCGCCGGATCGACTTCATCTTTATTGCATTTCTGCCGCTGATGCTGCCTTTCACCATGAGCGAAGAGGAGTTTGTCGAGGCGGCCAAGATCATCGGCCCGGCGTACTTGTATCCGTACCACTACAATACGGTGGATAAGGAGAAGTTGCAGAGAGCGCTCCCCGATATCATCGTCAAATAATCGAAAAGGGCCGGTTCGACACCGGCCCTTCCATCATCTCAGTATCGTGTTCTTATGCACCCGGGCCAGCATGCAAACCAGCTCGGCGGCATAAGCCTCCCAGTCGGTAATGACCCTCGTCGCCACACCCGACGCGATGGCCGCTTTGGCGACAGCGATCGAAACGGTCGTCAGCAGCCGTTTGTCCAACGGTTTCGGAATCAGATAATCGCGGCCGAACGACAAGGAGTCGAGGTTATAAGCATGCAGCACTTCGCCCGTCACCGGCTGTTTGGCCAGCCCCGCAATCGCCCGCGCCGCTGCGATCTTCATTTCCTCGTTGATCGCGGTGGCCCGCACGTCGAGCGCCCCCCGGAATATGTAGGGAAATCCGATCACGTTGTTCACCTGATTCGGATAGTCGCTCCGCCCCGTGGCGAAAATCAGGTCCGGACGCGAAGCCTTGGCTTCGTCATACGGAATTTCCGGATCGGGATTGGCCAACGCGAAGACGATCGGATCCGGAGCCATGGTCTTGACCATCTCGCCCGACAGTACGCCTGCTTTTGAAACCCCCAGGAACAGGTCGGCATCTTTCATCGCCTCCGCTAAGGTGGAAATATCCCGGTCGGTGGCGAACTGCGCTTTTTCCGGGGTCAAGCCCGCGCGTCCTCGGGTAATCACCCCCTTGCTGTCACACATGACGAGGTTGTCCGATTTGACCCCCAACGAAAGGTAGAGCTTCGCGCATGCCGTAGCCGCAGCTCCCGCGCCGTTGATCACCACTCGAATATCGCCGATCTTCTTTCCGACGATTTCCAGCGCATTGAGCATCGCCGCCGAAGTGATGATCGCCGTGCCGTGCTGGTCGTCGTGCATCAAGGGAAGATCGACTTCCTCCTTGAGCCGCCGCTCGATCTCGAAACATTGCGGCGCCTTGATGTCCTCCAGATTGATCCCCCCGAACGTCGGCGCAATCATCTTCACCGTCCGGACGAACTCTTCGACATCGGTCGTATCGATCTCAATGTCATAGACATTGATCCCCGCCAGCACCTTGAACAGCAGCCCCTTGCCCTCCATCACCGGTTTCGAGGCCAGCGGCCCTATATTGCCTAATCCCAGCACTGCCGTTCCGTTCGAGATCACGGCCACGAGATTCTCTTTTCCGGTATATTCATAGACCTTTCCCGGATCATCGTGAATCTCCATGCACGGAACCGCTACGCCCGGCGTGTAGGCCAGAGACAGATCGCGCTGAGTCATGTAAGGTTTCGTCGGCACTACGCCCAACTTGCCTTTGGGGGCGGAATTGTGGTAACGTAAAGATTCTTCTTTCAGGTTTTTCATAAACTGTTTTTACGGAATTAATACATTTCCAAAGTAACGAATCCGAGGCTCCGTTACTTTAACGTTTGGCCGCAAGACTCGAACCGGCCTGTCGATTTCTCCGGTCGGGATGCCGAGCGTTCGCTGTGGCCACCCGAAACAGGAAGCCGTATATCCTGCGTCCCGCTGTTCTGTAACGGCAGAGCTAAATTATAAAAAATCTCGGAACTGTTCTATTTAGGACAACTCATGGCCACCTATTTCATAATCCTAAAAATACGATATATACCTCATAAAGACATATATTCGCTTCAGTCGGCGAAAAAAATATAATGTTTCGACGTAATACTTAAGTTTGAATCGCCATTGTCAAAAAAATGAGCGTGATGAAACATTTCCATTTTCCTGTTTTTATACTTTGGCTGTCCGCCGCCCTGGTCTCCTGCCGTCTGGACAAACCCGAACCGCTGCCGCAGGAACCTACCTACTCGGTCAGACTGAATGTCGACTGCGAACGGACTATCCAGGAAGCAGACGAACCTTTGACGATGGTCAAAGGTGCACCTTACGACCTGTATGCGGTGCAGGTTTACAAAAAAGGGGTAACGGGCAATTACGGCAAATACGCTTACGGCATTTTCGACAATGAGAACGATATGGTGCTGGACTTGCCTGCCGGTTCGACCTACAAGATCGAAATGACGATGGTACCGAACGGAGTTTCGGTGATCGCCAAAGGCGAGAACGGAGGCTACCGGGAACCGTTCATGACGGGCGGCTTCGATGCCGGCCCAGGCAAAGTGACCCGTGCCTTCACTCAGTCGTTCAGTTCCTATATCAACAAAATGAATTCGGGCTATGCCATGTTGATTGGGGAAGGGGCCGAACCGGCCGGATACAACCGGCCTCCGGTCAGCCGCTTCTACGGTGTCGTCGATAACTTTACCCCCACCGAAAACAGCAGTCTGACTATCGCACTGAAATGGGTCTGTTTCGCCCTGACCATCGTTCCCGAAGAATTTACGGAAGGAAGTATCGAGATAGAGATGGAAGGGGCTCCGATGCTGACGCTTACTCCTGGCAATCCGGGTGCCATCACCAAAAAGATATTTACATTCGCCCATTCGCTCAGCTCCGAAGACTGGACGGACGACAACTATTCGGAAACCGTCCCGATCTCCATCACCTGGGTCAAAGGCGACGGCACGAAGGTCGTCCTCCGCGACCGGTCGAATCCCACTGTCATCAAACGGCGGTACAACAAGATATTTACCCTCCCTTGCGGCGATGCCGCCCCGAAAGGCAATATAACCATTACCAAAGAGGACGAAATTCTGATCGACGAGGTGGAGACTGTTGCACGTCCGTAGAAAAACGCTATATTCGCCCTGTAACCTTTTTAAATAAAATCGTTACGGGACAATGGAAATAGTCATAATCGTCCTGCTGCTCGTTTTGAACGGCGTTTTCGCCATGTATGAAATCGCATTGGTATCGAGCAGCAGGGCGCGCCTCCAAAACGAAGCGGCGCGCGGGAGCCGCAAAGCAGAGTCCACGCTCCGGCTGCTGGACGAACCGGAAAAAATACTTTCCACCATCCAGATCGGCATCACCCTGGTCGGCATCGTCTCCGGAGCTTTCGGGGGTGTCGCGCTGGCGGACGACGTAAGCCCCTTGTTCGAGAAAGCGGCATTTCTGAAACCTTATGCCCGCGACCTGGCCATGGTCACGGTCGTGGCGGTCATCACCTATTTTTCGCTGGTTATCGGCGAACTGGTTCCGAAATCCATCGCCCTGAACAATCCGGAGCGTATCGCTATGGCCCTGACGCCGCTGATGCGCCGACTGACCAAGGTGTCCTATCCTTTTGTCTGGCTGCTGAGCATTTCGACCCGGCTGGTCAATAAGATACTGGGCGTTCGGAGCAGCGACGAACGTTCCATGACCGAAGACGAGATCAAAATGATCATCACTCAAAGTACGGAACAAGGTATTCTCGAAAAAGAGGAGACCGAGATGATCAAAGATGTCTTCCGGTTTACCGACAAACATGCCGACGAATTGATGACGCATCGCAAAGATCTGGTTTATCTCTATACCCGGCAGAGCAGGGAAGAGGTGCTGGATACGATCGCCGCGGCACATTACAGCCGCTACCTGCTGTGCGGAGAATCTTCGTCGGATATTCTCGGCATGGTTTCCGTGAAAGACATAATCGGCTTATGGCGCAACGAGACTGCATTCGACCTCCGGTCCATCGCCACCGAACCGCTGTTGGTGCCGGAAAACCTGCCGGCCACCCGGGTGCTGGAACTTTTCAAGCAGCATAAGTGCAGCTTCGCGGCCGTCATCAGCGAATACGGGGTGATCGAGGGGGTCATCACGCTGCACGACTTGTCGGA
>NZ_CANQYJ010000034.1 GCF_947628055.1 uncultured Rikenella sp. | reverse complement strand
AATTATTCTTTGTTCCGCGCGCCGGGAAAATCAATCGTTTTCAACTTATGTTGAAACCGTCGATTTTCCTTTTTCGGCGTGGCGCGCGGAAATGAACAATTCTTTGTCCGTGCGCTGGCGGAAATCCTGTTCAAAAGCGCATGCTGCTTTTGAACGATTTCCTTCTCCAGCAATCGCGCGCGGGTGCCGCTTTTACGTCTGTTCTTTTTCCCGCACGCCAGCGAAATCTTATTTCAACAAACTGTTGTTTGTCGAAATGATTTCGCTCTGTAAGGCGCAGCACGCGGGGTGCCGCTGGGCACTCCAGCCGGTGAATTTGCTCTGCCTTGACCAGAGGGAACCGCCCTCGGGCCGGGCGGGCCCCGCGTGCCCGCGGCGGGCTTGCAAAACTGCGTTTTGCTGAAACCGAAGCCTTTCCAAACAATTTCCCGCGCGCTGGGGTAGCCTTTACCTTAAAATCTCCGCTATCGATAGGCTCGGATCGAGTGCCGAGCGGCACCCCCGCAGCGGGCTTGCAAAACTGCGTTTTGCTGAAACTGAAGCCTTTCCAAACAATTTCCCGCATCGCTGGGGTAGCCTTTACCTTAAAATCTCCGCTATCGATAGGCTCGGATCGAGTGCCGAGCGGCACCCTCGCGGTGAGCAAGCGAAACGCAGTTTCGCTGGGGCAGCCCCTCGAACCAGGCCGAAAAGAACTCTAAAAAAGACGCAACACCTCCTCCAGCCTCTGCCCGGAAAACCCGGGCAAAAGACACTATATAAAAAAGTTTAGTCCGCCGGCCCCTTTCTGATCTGCTTGGTCATGATCCCGATCTCCGCGATGAGCAGCGTCGTGAACAAGACCGCAAAAATCCAGAACGTCACCTGCACCGAAGCCGCATCGATGCGAGAGACCGCCGCTACCGTCGGCAGCAAGTCCTGAATCGTCCACGGCTGCCGCCCCACCTCCGCCACGATCCAGCCCGCCTGCGAAGCGACATAGACCAGCAGGATCGACCACAGCGCCAGATGCAGCGGCCACCGTTTGCGGCCCAGCGTTTGGCGTTTTTCGAGCACTAACATCCAGACGAACAGCACCGCGAACCACATCCCCAATCCCACCATCACCCGAAACGACCAGAAAACCAGCGGCACGTTCGGGATCGTCTCCTCCGGCGAGGCGAGGTAGCCGTAGCCGAAATACCGGAAATAATCGTCCCGGAACGCCCGGCCCTCCTCCGTCGCCGGGTCGAACAGCCGCGCGATCGAATCCGCAGCCGCCACATCGTTCTCCTTTTGGGCCGCCTTGAACGCCGCGAAGGTCTCGATCGCCTGCCGTCCCCGCGCGATCTTCTCGTCGCCGGACAGAATGCCCTGTTCCGGATTCCCGTCGATCAGATCGTCGATCCCGACCACGTAAGCGTCCGCCGAATGATGGGCCAGCACCGAGAGCATCCCCGGCACCCGAATCCCCGGCACGATCGTCAGCGGCGCGCGGGTCTGTCCGTTGCGCAAATCCTCCATCGCGGCGAGTTTCATCGGCTGGTATTCGGCCACCCGAACCGCCGATCCGTCGCCTGTCCAGATCACGCAGATCGCACTGATCAATCCGAACACCGAAGCCATCCGGATACTTTTGCAGGCCATCTCCCGCTCCCGACCCCGGAGCAGGTACCACGCGCTCACTCCCACCACGAACACCGCCGCCAGCACGAAACCCGACGTGACGGTATGGAAGAACTTGTTCATCGCCACCGGCGAGAAAAGCACGTTCCAAAAGTCCACCATCTCGTTCCGGGCGGTTTCCGGATTGAAGCGCATCCCGGCGGGATACTGCATCCATGCGTTGGCCACTAATATCCACAAGGCCGAGAGGTTCGCCCCCACTGCGGTCAGCCACGTGGCGGTCAGGTGGAAGCCTTTCGAGACTTTGTCCCAACCGAAGAACATGACGGCGATGAAGGTGGATTCCATGAAAAAGGCCATGATCCCTTCGATCGCTAACGGTGCGCCGAAAATATCGCCTACGAAGTAGGAGTAGTTGCTCCAGTTGGTGCCGAACTCAAATTCGAGGATCAGTCCGGTGGCTACGCCGATGGCGAAGTTGATCCCGAACAGGCGCATCCAAAACCGGGCGGTGCGTTTCCAAAATTCGTCGCCGGTGCGCACGTAACGGGTCTCCATGAAGGCGACTAAAAAACTGAGCCCCAAGGTCAGCGGTACGAACAGCCAGTGGTAGATGGCGGTCAGGGCGAACTGGGCCCGCGACCAATCGACTGTCGCGCCGAAAGCTGTGTCGAGTAACTGCATATCGTGTTTTTTTGAATTTATCGGTCGATCAGTTGGCGGCTGACGTAGTCGGCTCGCTGGGCGTCGTCCATGCCGCGCAGGGTGGCGGGAAAGAAAAATATCTTCAGTACCAAAAACAGAATGGCGAGTTTCACGAGGATCACGATCCATAGGGTGCGCCCCACGGTCATCTCCCGAAACCCTTCGTAGTAAAACATCGCTATCTTGCGCAACATCGCCTTTTGTCGTACTTTTGTTCTTTAATCGTTCGTTTATTCTGTACCCCACTGTGAGTGACTGTTCTTTCTTTGAAAAGAAAGAACCAAAGAAACTTTCAGATAGCTGCGCTACTCCTTAGGCTCCGCAGTCCTCTTTCTTTGCATTGGGTTCGGGGCGCGGGAAGCGGGCCGATTAAGGGCTGAACCTTATCATATCGGCCCGCTTCCCCGCACCCCGACAAATCAAAGACAAGGGTACCCGGCAGGCTCAAGAGATGCGTTAGCATCTCAGAAAGTTTTTCTGGTTCTCTTTGTTCACAACCGAGCAGCGTTCCGAGTGCAGAGACCGCTTGCGGGCTATGCCGAGGTAGCGCGAGGAAAACAAGCGAAGCGCAGTTAAAGAGAACAGTTCCCTCAAACATAGGGTAGCGAATAAACGAACGGTTAATGAACTAAAGATATGAAAAATACTTTTGATTTTGCAAAAATTATACAGTTGAAAGCGATGATTGCCGCCGCCCGCACCATCGCCATCGTGTCCCACACCAACCCCGACGGCGACGCCATCGGTTCCGGGATAGCGCTCAGCACCTTTTTGAAAGCGCAAGGACACACCGTTCGGTTTTTCGTACCCAACCACTTTCCGAAATTTCTCAGTTTCATACCCGGTTCCGGGCAAGTTGAAATATACAGCGAAGCGTGCGACACCGCCCGCAGCTATATCTCCGACGCCGACCTCATCATCTGCTCCGACTTCAACCAGATCGGTCGGCTCGACAAAATGACCGCCGCTATCGAAGACAACATTATCGCCCCGCGCGTACTGATCGACCACCATTTGGACCCGCCGGAATACGAGCTCAGTTTTTCCGACACCGACTACTCCTCCACCTCGCACATGGTTTACGACCTGATCTGCGCATGGGCCGGGCCGGAAGCGATCACCCCGGACACAGCCACCGCTTTGTACGTAGGCATCGTGACCGACACCGGGAACCTCAGTTACGGGAACCTGACCCCGGAACTGTACCGCGCCGTAGCCGCACTCGTCGAACGAGGCGTGCAGCCGGTCGAAATCTCCCGCGCCGTGTTCAACACCCAGAGCGAACACCGCCTGCGGATGGTCGGCTACCTCTTGTCCGAGAAAATGAAAGTCGATTGCGGACACCGCACCGCATACATCACCCTGACACGCGCCGAAAAAACCCGCTTCGACCACCAGATCGGCGACACCGAAGGGATCGTCAATATGCCACTTTCGATCGAGTGCATCGACTTTTCGGCCATGTTCATCGAGACACTCGACTGCATCAAGATTTCATTCCGGTCGCAAGGCGATTTCGACGTCAATCGCTTCGCCCGCGAGTACTTCGACGGCGGAGGACACAAGAATGCTGCAGGGGGGCGGTACTACGGCCCGATGAGCGAAGCGGTGGCGAAATTCGAGGAAATTACCCGCACCGTACACCCTGAATGTCGGAACGTATGACTGGAACCGAAAAAATGGCGGCCCTGATGCGCCGCCTGAGAATCGAAATGAACGGAGCCGTCGCCGACGCCATGCGCGAGTACGGCGGCGGACGGCAGGGATACGGACTGAACTACGGCGTGTCGCTGCCCACGATCAAAGATGTGGCGCGGGAATATGCGCCGGATCACGAACTGGCCCGGCTCCTGTGGCGGCAGGATGTGCGGGAGCTGAAGATCGCCGCCCTGTTCATCGACGAACCGGCAGCCGTTACGGCGGGACAGATGGAGGCGTGGAGTGCGGACTGGCGCGCGCCGGAACTGGCGGAACAGTGCGCCATGCAGCTCTTCTGGCGAAGCCCGGCGGCTTTCGGGGTCGCGGCGGAGTGGGCCTCGCGGGAAATGCCCCTTCGGCGGCTGGCGGCATTCTATATGCTCGGCAAATTAGCCGCGACCGATTCCGGCATTGCGGATACCGAAATAGCTGTTTTATTGAATAACGAAACTGTTTTCGGCCCGGCAGCGACGGAACGATCGGCGGTGTATGCCTTGCGGGAAATCTACCGGCACCGGCCTGCGCTGCGGGGATGCGTTACGGACACCCTGAACCGCCTGCCGCAGGAAACGGCAAACGAGGTGCGGTGGCAGGTGGAATATATAGAATAGCGGTGTCATAGACGGCATGATAACAATCGGGTCGGCAATCTCAATGAGATTGCCGACCCGAATCGTTCAAAGCAGCATCCGCTGGATTTCCGCGATGCGCCGCTCCACCTCCGCCGGATCCGGCGGCTCCATAAAATAACGAACCAGACACGGATTCCTCGCCCCGGCATCGATCACCGGGCCGATGTTTTCCGGAAACAGCCCGCCGATCGCCACCACCGGCAGCCGCGAAAAGCCCAGCACCTCTTTCAGCAACGCCGTACCGACCACCGGATCGGGCACCGCCTTGGTCGGGGTCGGATAGACCGGGCCGAAACCGATGTAATCCACCCCTTTTGCAGATTGCGCCGCCGTCGCCTGCGCAACGGAATGGGTCGATAGGCCCACGATCATCCCCTCGCCCACGATGCGCCGCACCTCGGCCACCGGCAGATCGCTCTGCCCCACGTGTACACCGTCGGCCCCGCACAACACCGCGATGTCGGGCCGGTCGTCGACAAGGAAACGGGTCTGCGTGCCCCGCGTCACCGCCCGCACCTCGCGGGCGATCCGCAGCAGCTCCCCGTCCGGCAGATTTTTCTCGCGCAGCTGGAGCATCCGCACGCCCCGCCGCACAGCGATCTCCGCCGCCGCCACATGCCCGACGGCGGGACGCGTCAGGATCACATAAAGGCCGAAATTATCCATCGATCCGGGCGATCATCAATTCGGCCGCCTTTTTCCCCGACATCAGCATGCCGCCGAAGATCGGCCCCATGCGGAAACTGCCGCTCACGCCGTTGGCCGCCATGCCGCTCACGAACAGCCCCGGATAGATCTCCTTGGTGTTCTCGACCGTCAGCCGCTCGCCTTCCTCGACGTTCAGCGACCGTTCGCCGGCCACCTCTCCCGTCGGAGTATTCAGTCTTACGTTGTTCTTGCGGGCCACCAGCCGGGCGATCATGCAGTCGTGGCCCGTCCCTTCGAGCACCGTTTTCGCCGTTACCATCAGCGGATCGACGTGCATTCCCTCGCGTGTCACCGGCGCCCAGTTCACCACCAGCCCGGCCACCTCCTCGTCGTGGAAGATCACGTCCTCGACCGAGTAGCAGTTGAAGATCGTCGCGCCCGCTTTCGTAGCGGCATAGACCAGCGCCGAGGTCGCATGAACGGAATCGACCACGAAAGCCTCTTCCCGATAAGGTTTGCAATTGATGCCGAGTTCGTCGAGAATCGGCAAGGCTTCGCGCTGCACGATGATGTCGTTGAACATCATCGCGCCGCCCCACATGCCGCCGCCGGGGGCGAGTTTCCGTTCGTAGAGCACCGTGCGCTTCCCGGCTTTGGCCAGGTAATAGGCGGCCACGAGGCCGGACGGGCCGCCGCCGACAATGGCGGCATCGACTGAAAGGTTGGCTTTCAGTTTTCCGAAATAGTTTTCGACTATCCCGAGCGAAACGAGTTTTTCCATCGTTCGTTAGAATGATTTTGTAGGTTTCCCGACGGCCGGGCGCATAGAGGCCCGCGCTGAGCCGTCCGGAAAACCGCGTTAAACAGATCCGTTTAACACCCTTTCCGAATCCCTTCGGCGGCATTACCCGCATCAGGTTCCATGGGTATGATCTCAGCCCCGCACCCGGCGGAGCACCCCTATCTAAGACGCGGCAAATATACGCGGTTCGCGGCGAAAATGCTAATTTTACCCGGCGAATCGGGGCGAAGGGTGCGGAAAAGCATTCGGCCCGTCTCCCGCCCCCGAAGCGGCATAGCCGCCCGGGCGACCGGGACGGCGATTCTGCGAATCGCAACGAGAGGGATGAACATCGACACCTACGAAGCATCGGCAGCGGCCGAACGGATGAACCGCTATGGCGCCGAAGGGCGGCCATTCCTGTTCTTAGTCGATTATGCGATGCGGGAGTGTGTCGTGGAGCCGCTCGAGGAGATCGACCCGGAGCGGCTGCTCTATGCGATCGGCAGCCGGACGAACGCCGCTGCGAGAAAACGGGAGACCCTGCCGGAATGGGTGTGGGAACCGCGTTTCTGCCCGCAGGAGGAATATGACAGGGCTTTCGACACCGTGATGCGCCAGCTGAGGGCGGGGAACAGCTACCTGGCGAACCTGACCTACGCCACGCCGGTGCGGTGCAACCTGAGCCTGCCGGCGATATTCGAGCTGACCGAAGCCCGTTATAAGATCGGGCTCGCCGACCGTTTCGTCTGCTTTTCGCCGGAAACGTTCGTGCGGATCGGTTCGGACGGAACAATCGCTTCGTTTCCGATGAAAGGAACGATCGATGCCGGGCTGCCGGACGCGGAGCGGCGGATTCTGAACGACCCGAAAGAGGCGGCGGAGCATGCCACGATCGTCGATCTGATCCGGAACGACCTCAGCCGGGTGGCCGCGGGGGTGAAAGTGGCGCGTTATCGCTATGTCGACCGCATCCGCACTCACTGCGGCGACCTTTTGCAGGTCAGTTCGGAAATCCGGGGGCAGTTGTCCCCGGACTGGCACGGACGGATCGGCTCCGTTTTATTCAAATTATTGCCTGCCGGGTCGGTAACGGGCGCGCCGAAGCCGCGGACGTTAGAAATCATCGCCGAAGCGGAAACATACGACCGGGGCTACTATACGGGAATATGCGGCCTGTTCGACGGCGAAAAACTGGACAGCGGAGTGATGATCCGGTTCCTCGAGCAGCCTGTCGGCGGTGCGGAGGGGGAATACCTGTTCAAGAGCGGCGGCGGGATCACGCACCGCAGCGACCGCGGGGCGGAGTACGAAGAGATGAAAAAGAAAGTCTATGTGCCTTTGCGTCGAAACGATCTGGATCGCTGACGGCCGGCTGCCGCTTCCGGAGATACTGGCTCTCCACCAGGAGCGGATCGGCCGCACGTGCCGGGAGCTGTACGGTCTGCTCGCCGGATACGACCTTTCCGCCGCATTGGCGGAGATGCCGGTGCCGCCGGCGCTGCGCAGCGGGACGGTGAAATGCCGTGTCGTGTACGGCCCGCAAGGTGTCGGCCATGTGGAGTACCTGCCCTATACGCCGCCGCGGATCGGCTCGCTGCTGGCGGTAGCGGACGACGATGCGGACTATCCTTACAAATACAACGACCGTCTGCGGCTTACGGCCTGGCACGGGCAGGCCGCAGCCGAAGGGTGCGGAGACGCACTGATCATCCGCCACGGGAAGGTGACGGACACTACGTTCTGCAATGCGGCGTTCCGTGTGGCCGGCTCGTCACCCGAAGTCTGGCACACGCCGGCGGAACCGTTGCTGCGCGGCACGATGCGGGAATATCTAATAAAACAGGGGACGATCGTCCCCTGCGAAATACCTGCTACGGCTCTCTATAACGGCATGTATGACTGCGCAGCGCTGTTCAATGCGATGAATGATTTCGGCTCGCTGCTTCTGCCTGCGAACCGGATCATCTTCCGGCCGCCCTATTTCTTGTAGAAAGGCGGACGCACTACCTGCGCTTTGATCTGCCTGCCGCGGATCAGGACTGCGATCTCCGTCCCGGTCTTGGCAAATTCCGGCTTCACGTATGCCAGCCCCACTCCCTTTTTCAGGCTCGGCGACTGCGTTCCGGATGTCACCACGCCGATCACCTCACCGGCCGGCGAAGCCACTTCGTACCCATGCCGCGGGATCCCCCGTTCGATCATCTCGAAGCCTACCAATTTCCGCTTCACTCCATCGGTTTTCTGCCCGGCTAACAAGGTCTTGTCGATAAAATCGCCCTTGGCTTCGGTGAATTTGGTGATCCAGCCCAACCCTGCTTCGATCGGCGAGGTGGTGTCGTCCAAATCGTTCCCGTAGAGACAGAAGCCCATCTCTAAACGCAAGGTATCCCGCGCCCCGAGGCCGATATTTTTCAGTCCGTACCGTTCCCCGGCGGCCCACAATGCGGTCCACAGCTTAGGCGCATCTTCATTGGCCACGTAAATCTCGCATCCGCCCGCTCCGGTATAGCCGGTAATGGAAAGGATGGCGTTCGGAATCCCTGCCACCGTGGTCTTGCAGAAAGTATAGTATTCCATCGACTGGACATCGCGATCGGGACAGAGTTCCTGCACCAGCTTCATCGCCGACGGCCCCTGCACGGCTAATTGTGCGATCTCGTCCGAGGCGTTGTACAGTTCCTTGCCTGGTGTCAGACCGTATTTCGGCGCGTGTGTACAGAGAAATTCCCAGTCTTTCACGGTATTGGCGGCGTTCACCACCAGCAGGTAGGTCTCGGCGTCGATCCGGTAGACCAGCAGGTCGTCCACGATCCCGCCTCGTCCGTTCGGAAAGCAGGAGTATTGCACTTTCCCGTCGTACAAAACCGATACGTCGTTCGAGGTGACGTATTGCAGAAATGGCAATGCCTGCGGCCCTTTGACCCAGATTTCGCCCATGTGCGAAACGTCGAACACGCCGACGCCTTCGCGCACCGTGCGGTGTTCGTCGTTGATGCCGGTGAATTCGATGGGCATGTTGTAGCCTGCAAACTCCGCCATCTTGGCTCCGGCTGCGATGTGATATTCGGTAAATGCGGTTGTTTTCATATTCTTATTTATTTTATGTATGTTTTCTGTATCACAGACTCTGGATTGTTCGCCGGAGTCTCGTGTCGGCGGCTCACCTGCCGACGCGTGTAGGGTTTATTTAGTACCGTGCCGTATGGTACCGTACCTTTTAACTTCGCTTCGCTCGTTTTTCTCCTCGCCGCTCTCAGGGTAGAGGCGGCCCGGTTCGAGTGCCGAGCGGCACCTGGCAGCGTCGATTCTGAAGAAAAGGTACCCAAAAGACTTTCAGATAGCTGCGCTACTCCTTAGGCTCCGCAGTTCTCTTTCTTTGCGTTTGCTTTGGGCCGGGGCAATAGACCGCTCTTTATATTGCGATCCTTTGGAACCGCCGACCTCTGCGGTGCCGCCGGGCACTCCGACCGGGAGTTTGCTCAGCCTTAGGGTGGGCGCGAGGTCGAACTGAGGAGTAATAGAGCGGTCTATTGCTCCGGCCCAAAAGAATCTAAACCAGGTACCCGGCAGGCTCAAGAGATGCGCAAGCATCTCAAAAAGTTTGGCTTCACCTTCCTCCTGGCGCCTCGGCCATTCAAGCAAACTCGACGGCACTCGAGCCGAGCTGTAACTACCCGAAATATCTTCCGCGGGCTGCGGCCCTTTGCAAATCAAAAACGGTCTTTATCCCGCGCGCTGGCGGAAATCCTGTTCAAAAGCAATTCATGCTTTTGAACGATTTCCTATTCCAGCCGTCGCGCGCGAGAAGTTTAAGAAGACTGCGCTCCCGCGCGGGGCCGCGTGCCCGCGGTGGGCTTGCAAAACTTCGTTTTGCCGGAACCTGCCGGGTACAAATTGCTTGTGATTCGCGCGCCGGGAAAATCGTTCGTTTTCAACTCTCGTTGAAACCGTCGATTTTCCTTTTTCGGCGTGGCGCGCGGAGATGAACTTGCTTTTTCCCGCGCGCTGGCGGAAATCTTGTTCAAAAGCAATTCATGCTTTTGAACGATTTCCTGCTCCAGCCGTCGCGCGCGGTGCCGGTGCCGCTGGCACTCGAGCCGCACCCTTCGGGTGTTTTATCGGCCTGCCGGCAGCAAAATAAACTACCCCAAAGAGGGTACTGCCCTCGGGCCGGGCGGGCCGCGGGTGCCCCCGCCGGGCTTGCGAAACTGCGTTTCGCTTGAGCCGGAATTACCCCGAACAAAACCTGCGCGCCAGTGGGAATTCGGTTTGGTTGCGATCTCCCTATGTCGGGCCGCAGCCTCCCGCAGCGGAGGCCCGGTACCGCTCGGCACTCGAACCGGGCTGTAACTACCCTAAACGGCCCCGCTGGCTCCGACCCAAAGAAAACTCGATGCCCAAGGGAGCCTAAGCAGTCGGGTAATTACAGCCCGGAAAGCCCCCAACGGGGCCTTTCTTTTCAAAGAAAGAACGGTTCCCTCCGGAACGTGCAATATAAGCCCTACAGTTCATTCTCGGGCCAAAGACATGCCGAACACCAGACACCTTACCCGTTTTTCCTCCGCACCAGCTCCGCTATCGGTGCACAAAAACGATCGATGTCACCAGCCCCCGCCGTCACTAATACGCCCCCCTCAGGCAACGCCTCGATTTCAGGCAACAACCGCTCCTTGGATATCAATTTCTTTTGCGGCGAACCGATACCATCCCATATCATCTCCGAAGCGACCCCCGGAATAGGCAGCTCCCGCGCCGGATAGATCGGCAACAGCAAGACCCGATCCGCCAAACTCAGCACCTCCGAGAACTCCCCTGCGAAATCGCGAGTCCGGGTATATAAATGCGGCTGGAAAACCACCGTCAGCTCCCGCGCCGGAAACATTTTCCGCACAGAAGTCAGCATCGCCCGCAACTCCGCCGGATGATGCGCATAATCATCCATATAAATCGTCCCGCCCGGCCGTTCCGGATCGTTCACCCAGAAATCGAAACGCCGCAGCACCCCCCGGAACGTCGCGATCGCCTCTCTGAGACCATCATCGGAGAGAAAGCCCTCGCACCACACCAAAGCCGCCGCCGCTACACAGTTTTCGACATTCACCAGCCCCGGGATTCCCAATCTGCACCCATCGATCCTCCGATCCGGGAATACCAGGTCGAAAGCATAGTATCCCCCCGCATCCACCCTCAGATTTTCCGCATGAAAATCCGCCGCCGGATCGGAAACATGATACGTATACCGCCGAATATCAGTCCGTTCCAAAGGCAGAGACACCCCATATTTGAGTATAAGCGTCCCCCCCGGCACGATTTGCGAAGCGAACTGCGCGAATGCCTCCCGCACCGCCTCATACGTGCCGTAAATGTCCAGATGATCCGGATCGACCGACGTGATAACCGCCTCACGCGGATGCAACTGCAAAAACGAGCGGTCGAATTCGTCCGCCTCGACAGCCATCCGCCGCCCCTTGCCCAAAACCAGATTGGAACCGAAATTCTTGGAAATCCCCCCCAAAAAAGCCGACCCCTCCCCAGCCCCCACCGCATTGAAATGGGCCGCCATAGTCGTCGTGGTCGTCTTGCCGTGCGTTCCCGCCACCGCCATCACATCCTTTCCCTCGCCCAAAAGTCCCAGCATCCGCGAACGCTTCAACACCTCGAACCCGTTTGCCCGGAACCAGCGCAGTTCACTGTGGTCAGGCGGCACGGCAGGGGTATAAATCACCCGCGTATCGGCCGGGCTGTGGAAAGCCGCCGGAATCGCCTCGACCGAATCTTCGTAATGCACTGCGATCCCCTCCCGTTCGAGCGCCTCCGTCAGCGGCGACGGGGTGCGGTCGTAGCCCGCCACCTGCCATCCTTCGTGCGCGAAATACCGCGCCAAAGCGCTCATCCCGATGCCGCCGATCCCCACGAAGTATACCTTATCTTTCTTTTCGTTCGCCATATTCATTCGCAATCTTGAGTACGATTTCCGCCACCTTCAACGCCGCATCGGGCCGTCCCAGTTTCAGAATGTTCCGCACCATCTCCGCCCGCCTCGCATCATCCGCCAGCAGTTCCAACGCATCGGGAATGACCTCCTCTTCTGCAGACGCATCAGGCACGAGCCGTGCGGCACCTGCCGCGACCAGCGCCTGCGCGTTCCGGGTCTGGTGATCCTCCGCCACGTTCGGCGACGGCACGAAAATCACCGGACGCCCCACCAACTCCAGCTCCGACACGGTACAGGCCCCGGCCCGCGCCACTACCACATCGGCAAGGGCATACGCCAAATCCATCCGCTCGACGAACGCTCCGCGCCACACATTCTCCGGCAGCCCTCCCGCCCGCGCTTCGACTGCGGCTGCGATCTGTGCATCATAGTATTTCCCATTCTGCCAGATGACCTGCACGTCTTCCCGCTCCGCCAGCGTATCGAGCCAGCGCAGCATGCACCGATTGAGTGTCCGCGTCCCGAGACTTCCCCCCACCACCAGCAGTGTCTTCCGCCCCGACGCCGGATCGAAGCCGAAATGCGCACAAGCCTCCGCCTTCAAAGCCGCAGAAAGTTCCGCAAGCCCCGAAAAGTGTCCCCGCAACGGATTGCCCGTATACACGAGTTTCGCCGCCGGGAAAAAGCGTTCCATCTTTTCATACGCCACACAGATCGCGCGGGCCCTTTTCGAGAGCAGCCGGTTGGTCAGCCCCGCATAGGAGTTCTGCTCCTGAATCATCGTCGGCACGCCCATCCTCTGTGCCGCCCACAGTACCGGCGCACTGGCATATCCTCCGAAGCCGGCGACAATGTCCGGCTTAAAATCCCGGACGATCCGCCGCGCCCGCCGCAAGCTCCGCACCACCTTGAACGGCAGAGCCAAGTTGTTTTTCGACACCAAAGGCCGCCGCTGCAAACCCGCCACCGGCAGCCCCACGATCCGGTATCCGGCATTCGGCACCCGCTCCATCTCCATCTTCCCCTCGGCCCCTACGAAAAGAATCTCCACCCCATCCTCACCGAGCAACGAACGCAACGCATCGGCCACCGACACCGCCGGATGAATATGTCCGGCGGTCCCGCCGCCGCTGATAATCACCCGCAAAGGTCTATTATTCATCGTTTTCATCCATTAAATCTATCACTTCCCGCCTGTCCGCAGAAGGACTGTCGTTCCAATCCAATCCGTCGCTCCGGTCGACCAGTGTCAACTCGTTTGCCTCTTGATCGTCGTTTTCGGACGAAAGCGCCGTATCCTGCGGCGTTTTGCGACGTTTTCCCAAAATCAGCGGCCGCTTCCGCGGCGCGGCCGCAGCACTTTCCTGCACCGGCTGCTGCACGGCTGTGTTTTCACCGGTATCCACCGCATCGGGATCGCCTCCCGCCGCTAAGATCGCTTCGCGCCGCTGCCGGGCTTCCGTCTCCTGTTGTTCGCGCTCGCTCTCGCGGCTTACGCCCAGTATCATCCCCATCGCCACGCAGGTGAAGAATACCGACGACCCGCCCATGCTGATCAACGGCAGCGGCTGGCCTGTCACCGGCATCAGTCCCACCGAGACGGCCATGTTCACGAATGCCTGCATCGTGACGATCAGGCTCAATCCCAGCACCATCAACCCCTGGGAAGGCCGGTTGCAGCGCCGCACGATCAGTCCTGCGCGGTAGAATATCCAAAGATACAAAACAAAGACGACGATTCCGCCCACGATCCCATACTCTTCGATGATGAAGGCATATGCGAAATCTGAATACGGGTGTGGCAGCTGCGATCGCTGGGTGCTGTTTCCGGGGCCTTTGCCGATCACTCCGCCCGAAGCGATGGCGATCTCGGCCTGTTCGACTTGGTAACTGTCCTGGCTCGACTGGCGGCTGTCGGCTACCGCTTCGCTCGGCCCGGCGAACTGAATCATGCGGTTCACCCACGTCTCGGCCCGGCCCACGCCTGCGACATACATGCCGCCGACGATGACGACACCGGATGCGAAGGCGACGAGTATCAGCCGGTTCAGTTCGCTCTGCCTCACGCGGCCGATCATCAGCATGATCATGCACGTCCCCCACAGAATAGCGGCGGTGGAAAAGTTGGAGGGAAGTACCACGAGTGTGGCGACGACGATCGGCAGAATCAGCGGCCGTGTGGTTTTGTACCAGGTGTCGAAACTCCGCTGGGGGTTCCGGGCCCATCCGCCGGGAGTAAGCGGCGGCAGAATCGGTATTTTCGCAATCACGCCCTGCCGAATGCCCAATTGCTGGGCGATAACGACGACGAGGGTCACTTTCAGCAGTTCGGAGGGCTGGAATGTGAAGCCGAGGCCGGGAATCCGGATCCAACGGGCGGCATCGTTGAACGATACGCCGATGATATAGGCAAGTATAACGAGCACCACGCTGAGCTGGAACAGGGCTTTGGCGTATCGGGCGTAATATTTGTAGTCGATCCAGTGGACGACGATAATCACGAAGAAGCCGATCATGATGAACCGTGCCTGCCGGAACAGATAGTAGGAGGTGTTTCCGTCCACTTTGCGGTAGGCCATGGCGGCCGTGGCGGAATAGACGACTAACAGGGAGACGAGAAAAAGGGCGGCGACGATAATCCACAACGGTTTATCGCCCCGGAAGAGGAGGAGTTTCCTTTTTTTCGCCATACCGCAAATCTACTGAATTTCCGCGAGAGTAGCCTGCGTTTTCATGCCGCCGGCCGCAAACCGTCCGCCGCCCCCTGCCGCAGCACAGTCCGGAAATGCGAAGCGTGCCTGTCGGTTCCCGACAGGCACGCTATCCATATTAAAAAATAACAAAGATTTTTCAACAGTCCCCCAATAAGCAGGAGTGATAATATACGCAAGTGTAAAACCCTACTCCGCGCTCTTCACCGCCGCCTTGGTCGTCCCTTTCTTGGAAGATACCGTCCCGGATTCCTTGCCGCCTTTCTTGGCGCCGCTCTTCACGACGGTCAGGTTGTCGAAAGCGCGCACCGCATCTTCGCGCGTAGCATAGTTGCACGGCACCACCGTCCTGCCCTGAACATCCACGATGCCGAAACGCCCATTGCTTTCGACCACGGCAAGCCCGTTCGAGAACGCTGTGGCGCTGTCGTAAATCGTCGTAATGAACTCCTGCCCCAGCGTATTGACGAACCCGTAGCGGCCATTCTTGGAAACCCTGGCCACCCCGTCGATAAAATTCGAGATTTCGTCGTACTGCACCGGAATGACCTCATCCCCCGTATAAGAGAGATAGCCGTATTTCCCATCCCGCGATGCAAATGCCAACCCGTTCTCATCGAACGGAGCGATTTCTTTGTAAATCGGGTGTGCGATCTGGTTCCCTGCGTTGTCGATCAGGCCGAAACGCCCATCCTTGTACACCATCGCGATCTTGTTGACGAATTCGTCGATGGCGTTGTAAATGCAAGGCGCCAGTTCATATCCCGACATATTGATCAACCCGCAGCGTCCGCGTTTCCATATCTTGGCCACCCCGTCTTCAAAGTCGGTAATCACGTCGTAGCTCACGCTCGCCACCTCCCTGCCCGACCGGTTGATCAGACCGTAATATCCGTTTTTCTTGACCTTGGCCACCCCGTTCTGGAACGGCGTAATGGAGTCGTAAACCGGCGACACCACTTCGACCCCCAAGGTATTGACGAACCCATATCGCCCGTCTCTCTTCACTTTGGCCAATCCGTCCGTAAACGGGGATATACTTTCGTAGATCACCGGAGTAAATATCCGATGGGTCACGTCGACCAAACCGTATTTGCCGTTCTGCATCACAACGGAGATGCCATCCTGGTATACGCCGGGCTGCATCACTTCACCGCCCTGGCCCTAGGCCGCCACCGCCGCGAAAAGCATGGACAATGAGAGTAAGAGATGTTTCATATTTGAAGGTTGTATCTGTTTGCTACTGAATAACAAAGTGTCGAGAAATATCGGCCCCGGAATCATTTCCGACCCCCCTTTACATTCAAATAAAGGGAGGACGACATGTTCTCCTACCCGACAAAAGTAGGAATGATTTTCCAATTAACCAATAACTGTTCCATTTTTTTGCCGGAAGCGGACAGGTGTCCGGAAAATCTTAAATATCAAGGTTCTATTTTTCGATATTGGGTTTCTGCAGTCCGTAGCCTTTCTTTTTGTCCTCGCGTTTGAGCAGGAATCCGAAAAGTACGGCCAGCAATCCCAGGCAGAGAAAGATCAGCATCGGCACGGTGTAGTCGTAGTGCACCACGGTCGCCCCCGCTTCGGTGATTTCCGCCGGCAGCGTCCCCCACCGGTCCAATGCCCAGCCGATCAGCAGCGGCACGCCGGCCAGCCCCCAGTTCTGCACCCAGAAGATCAAGGCGTAAGCTGTCCCTAACTCATGTTCGGGAATAATTTTCGGCACGGACGGCCACATGGCCGACGGCACTAACGAGAATGCCACGCCGAGAATAATGACCAGCACGGCCGCCGCCGCCCAGTGGGTAATCCACGGCATGGAGAATCCGGCATAGACCAGCACCAGCATCATCGCCCCCCAGATCATCATCGACGCGCCCTTGCCTCTGCGGTCGTAGACACTCCCGAAAAGCGGGGTCAGCACTAATGTCCCCACCGGCAGCAGCGACGGGATAAGCCCCGAATATTCGCCTGCCACGCCGAATTTCTGCACGACCAGGTCGACGGCGAACTTGACGAACGGGTGCACTGCGGCGTAAAACAAGAGGCATAACAAGGCAATATACCAGAATGCGCGTATCCGGAAAATCGAGAAGATGTCCCGGAACCGGAATCTTTCATCGTCGCCCAATCCTTCCTGCGCCCGTTCGCTGTCGAGCCTGCGGTCCATAACGATATAGACCAGAAAGGTCAGAAATCCGAGCAGCAGCAGGATCATCCCGAAGAGGATCGGCATGCCGATCGAGTTGCCGAAGGCTTTGGCAATGGGCAGCGGCAAGGCCAGCGCAAGGAATGTCCCGAGCCGCGCGAAGGCGACGTTCATCCCCAGTGCAAAAGCCAGTTCTTTCCCTTTGAACCACCGCACGACGATCTTGTTGGCGGTAATCCCGATCGTTTCATATCCGACGGCGAACAAGGCATACCCCAATGATGCGGTCAGCACTTGCGCTTTCATAGTCTGCGCCCCGAAGAACCAGAAATCGACCATCCGCCCCGGCTCCATAAATTCGATGGCGTAGTATTTGATGCCGATCCCCACGAGCATCACTCCGACAGAGAGCACCCCTGTAAACCGGGCTCCCATCTTGTCGAGTACCATCCCGCCGAAGATAAGCATCAGCAGGAAAACGTTGAACCAGCCGTAGCCGCTGTTGAACAGGCCGAAGTCGGTGTTGTCCCAATGGAACAGTTCGATCAGCAGCCCTTTGAGGGGGGCCAGCACGTCGGTCAGAAAATAGCCGCACATCATGGTCAGGGAGACCATCAGCAGCACGACCCACCGTGCTGTCCGCGATTCGGATATCCGGCGTTGTATCTTCTCTACCATTTTTAATGTCTATATGTTCTGTATCTGTTTCTCTGCGTCGCAGGGGGTGTTTTCATGCGTCCGGCTGTTCCCGGAGTTCTATACGAGTCTGTCTGAATCGGACTTTTCTGCTCTAAAGGCCTTGTCTAAAGGTTTTGCGGGGAGAGGGGCTCCAAGCATTCTTCTCAAGCCTAATGACCTTCAAGGGGAAGTGCCCTCTAACTGCGAGACGTTATATATATGTTGTTTTCCTGTCTCTGTTTTGGTTTTGCACAGAAAGGCGGTACCGCTGGGCACGCGAGCCGCAGCCGTTGACTGGTTTATTGGCCGCCTCTGCCCCAAAGTTCCGCTGGCGCCGGCCTATTTTGCAGCAAAGAAGGACTATGCTTTGTCTCGCGCGCCGGCGAAACTCCGGTTCACAGAACCGGTCGGCCCGCAACCCCGCCCCGGGCGGAGGCCCGGTGCCGCTGGGATGCGAAAGGACTTGTCTGCGGCAATCTCCCTGTGCCAGTCAGCCTCATTCCCAATCATCTCCGCTGGCTCCGGCCGTTTCTCTGTCGGAAGCCAAGTAAACCGCGACCCGACGGGTCGCGCGAGTCGCCGCCACCCCGCGCGGCGCGAGCAACTCCGGCGGAGCTCGTTGCTCTTTCCGCTGGCGGCGACCCGGTACTACTCAATTATTCTTTGACCGCACGCCGGGGGATGAACATTCTTTATCCGCGCGCTGGTGGAAATCCTGTTCAAAAGCATGAATTGCTTTTGAACGATTTCCTGTTCCAGCCGTCGCGCGCGGGGAGTTTGAGGAGACTGCGCTCCCGCGCGGGGCCGGGTGTCGCTCAGCACGCGAGCCGGGCTGTAACTACCCTTTCTTGGCCGGAGCCAGCGGGGCCGGATAACGAGCAAAGCGAGTTGCAGGCCTCCGCAGCGGGGTGGCTCCGGCCTGACAAAAAGAGATCATTGAGATCAACCGCACTGTTTTTTCGGCACTATTTGTGACCACAGGTTGCGCAGGCCGCAGCCGCCCCCGCGGAGGCCTGGTGTCGCTCAGCACCCAAGCCAGGCTGTAACTACCCTTTCTTGGCCGGAGCCAGCGGGGCCGGATAACGAGCAAAGCGAGTTGCAGGCCTCCGCAGCCGGGGGCTCCGGCCTGACATGGGGAGATCACCGATAACCTTCCCAACCTGCCCACAAGCACGAAAAGGTTCTCTGACGATTATTTGTCCCGGCATAATGCCGCTCGGCACCCAGACCAGGCTGCAACTACCCGAAATATTCTCCGCCGACTGTACCTCGAAAACTATTCTTTGTCCGCGCGCGGGCGGAAATCTTGTTCAAAAGCAATTCATGCTTTTGAACGATTTCCTACTCCAGCTGTCGCGCGCGGGTGCCAGTGCCGCTGGGCACTCCATCCGTACCCTTCGGGTGTTCAGCTGGCCTGCCGGCAGCAAGATAACCTACCCCAAAGAGGGTACCGCCCTCAGGCCGGGCAGCGTCCGGGTGACCCCGCCGGGCTTGCAAAACTTCGTTTTGCTTGGATCGGAACTACCCCAAGGCAAAAACCGCGCGCCGGGAAAATCGATCGTTTTCAACTCTCGTTGAAACTGTCGATTTTCCTTTTTCGGCGTCGGCGCGCGGAGAGTTTGAGAGAACTGCCCTCAGGCCGGGCGGGCCCCGCGTGCCCGCGGTGGGCTTGCAAAACTGCGTTTCGCTTGGGTAGTTTCTAATCCAACTTATTTTTCCCGCGCGCGGGCGGAAATCCTGTTCAAAAGCAATTTATGCTTTTGAACGATTTCCTTCTCCAGCTGTCGCGCGCGGGTGCCGGTGCCACTCGGCACGCGATCCGCACCCTTCGGGTGTTTTATTGGCCTGCCGGCAGCAAGATAAACTACCCTAAAGTACGGAATCGCTCTCGGGCCGGGCGGGCCGTTTAACTAAGTCCTCTCAAACACCAATAAAAGCCCCACTGGGGCCCCGCGGTGGGCTTGCGAAACTACGTTTCGCTATGGCCGGAACTACCCCAAAAGGTCTGCCGACAGCAAAATAACCAGCCTCAAAAACAGGCCGCGCCACCCCACTAATGACTACTTCCGCAAGAACTTACGCGGTTTCACCATGTTCTCCGGCCGCAGAATATTATCCAACTCGTCCTGCGACATCAGTTTCCGCTCCAGCACCAAGTCATAAATCCCCTTACCGCTATGCAGCGCCTCTTTCGCCAGTTCGGTCGAGGTCTCGTACCCCAAGTACGGATTGAGCGCCGTCACCAATCCGATGCTGTGGTACACCATATCCCGGCACCGCTCCTTGTTGGCCGTAATTCCCAGAATACACTTGGCACGCAAGGTATCCATCCCGTTGGCCATCATCACGATCGACTCCAGAATGCTGTACACGATAATCGGTTCCATCACGTTGAGCTCCAGCTGTCCCGCTTCCGCCGCCATGGTCACCGTCAGGTCGTTCCCGATCACCTTGTATGCAATCTGGTTCACCACTTCCGGAATGACCGGATTGACCTTTCCCGGCATGATCGACGACCCCGGCTGCATCGGAGGCAGGTTGATTTCGTTCAGCCCCGTGCGCGGCCCCGACGACAGCAGGCGCAGGTCGTTGCATATCTTCGACAGTTTGACCGCCATTCGTTTCACGGCCGACGAGTAGATCACGAACGCCCCGGTATCATTCGTGGCTTCGATCATATTGGTAGCCGCCGTCACCGGCAGTCCCGTGATCTCGCGCAGGTACCGGATACAGATCTGGCTGTATTGCGGATCGGCATTGATTCCCGTTCCGATCGCCGTTGCCCCCATATTCACTTCGAGCAGCAGTTTGGCATTCTGCTCCAGCCGGTCGATTTCCTCCGCCAGATTGGCCGCATAGGCGTCGAACTCCTGCCCCAAGGTCATCGGCACGGCGTCCTGCAATTGCGTCCGCCCCATCTTGATGACGTCTGCGAACTCGATCCCTTTGGCATGGAACGCACCGATCAACTCCTTGAGCGATCCGATCAAGTCCTGCGTCTGGTAGATGAGTGCGATCTTCACCGCCGTCGGGTAGGCGTCGTTCGTGGACTGCGAATGGTTCACGTCGTTATTCGGGTGACAGTACTGGTATTCCCCGCGTTTGTGCCCCAGTATTTCCAGCGCGCGGTTGGCAATGACTTCGTTGGCATTCATGTTCGTGGATGTCCCTGCGCCTCCCTGCACCATATCGACGACGAACTGGCCGTCCCATTTTCCCTGCTCCACTTCGTGGCATGCGGCGATAATGGCATCGGCCACTTCCGACTTGATCTCGCCCAGGTCGCGGTTGGCTTTGGCCGCCGCCTCCTTGACCATGGCCAGCGCCTTGATGAAATAAGGGTACATGCACAGTCTCACCCTGCTGATATGGAAGTTGTCGAGTGCGCGCATGGTCTGCACGCCGAAATAGTATTCTTCCGGAATTTCCATTTCGCCCAGCAGGTCGTGTTCTTTGCGGGTTTTGCCGGACAGCGGCATTTTGGTGATGTCCATATGTTTGTTTTTTAATTTTTATTCTTTACCGTATTGCTCCAACAGGACAGCCATCCGGCGTTGCAGTTCCTGCGCCGCACGACCGGCGGCTTCGGCGAAGTCGCGTCCGGACGAAGCGTAGATGATGCCGCGCGAGGAGTTGACCAGCAGGCCGCATTTCCGGTTCATACCGTATTTTGCCACTTCCTCTAACGAACCGCCTTGCGCCCCGACGCCCGGCACGAGCAGGAAATGGTCGGGCACGATGGCCCGCACGGTTCCCAACTGTTCCGCACGTGTGGCGCCGACGACGTACATCGTATTGTCTTCGGTTCCCCAGTCCATCGAGGTTTTGATAACCTGCTCGTACAGCATGCCGCCGTCTGCTAACGGCAGGGTCTCGAAGTCCTGAGCGGAGGTGTTGGAGGTCAATGCCAGCAGCACGGCCCATTTCCCGGGATAGGCGTAAAAGGGTTCGGCGGTGTCGCTCCCCATATAGGGCGAGAGGGTCACGGCGTCGAAGTCCATCTCCTGAAAGAATACGCGGGCGTACATCTGTGAGGTATTCCCGATGTCGCCGCGCTTGGCGTCGGCAATCAGGAATTGTTCGGGATAGTGTTCGCGCAGGTACCTGACGGTCTTTACCAAGGCGTTCCATCCTTTCACGCCTGCGGCTTCATAAAATGCGAGGTTGGGCTTGTAACTGACACAATACGGCGCGGTGGCGTCGATCACGGCTTTGTTGAACTCGAAAATCGGATCTTCGCTGCCCAACAGGTGTTGGGGCACTTTCTTCAGGTCGGTGTCTAACCCGACGCACAGAAAGCTTTGTTTGACCTGAATCTGCTCGAATATCTGCTGTGATGTCATATATACTGCCTTTTTATCCGTTCGTTTATCCTCTGCCTTAGTTGGAGGCAACCGTACCTTTTCTGAAGAAAAGGTACCCAAAAGACTTTCAGATAGCTGCGCTACTC
>NZ_CANQYJ010000033.1 GCF_947628055.1 uncultured Rikenella sp. | reverse complement strand
AACGTCCGCCCGCAGGCCTCCGCCGTGCCGAGATCGTACCCGGCCGAATAAGCATGGCAGGTGTCGATGCAGACCCCCACGCGGCTCTTGTCCCCCACCCGGTCGATGATATAGGCCAGATGTTCAAACCGCCAGCCGAGATTGGAACCCTGTCCCGCCGTATTCTCGATCACCGCCGTGACCCCTGCCGTCGCCTCCAACGCCAGGTTGATCGACTCGGCGATCCGCGCCAAGCAAGTTTCGTCGTCGATCTCCCGGAGCGTGCTGCCGGGGTGGAAGTTGAGCCGGTCGAGCCCGAGCAGCTCGCACCGCTTCATCTCGTCGTTGAAAGCCCGGCGCGATTTTTCGAGCCCGGCCGCATCGGGATGGCCCAAATTGATGAGGTAACTGTCGTGGGGCAGAATCTGGAACGGCCGGTAGCCCCCCGCGTCACAACGGCTCCGGAAAGCGTCGATCTGCGCCGGAGTGAGGGGCGGGACGGCCCACTGCCGCTGGTTCTTGGTGAAAAGGGCGAAAGCTCCGGCCCCCAATTTCTCCGCGTTGAGCGGGGCGTTCTCCACCCCGCCCGCCGAATGGACATGCGCTCCGAAATATTTCATGGCTATTACTATTTTTGTTAAATTTGCACATTATACTCATCGACCGATCCGGTCGGATCGTGGAATGCCTTATGGTTGCAAAACTACACATTCTGTTCAGAAATCCATTGCTCCCGGCCCTGTTCCTGCTGCTGTGGGCGGGGCCTGCTGCGGCGCAGTTCAACCCGAAGAAACAGGCGGCCAAACTCGAAGCGGTGCCCGATACGCTGATCAAACCGGCCAAACCCACCACGGAACTGAAGTTCGAGCTGTACAGCGACGCATACGACAAGTACCTGCGCAAACTGCGTTCCAAACAGCGGAACAGCTACACCTTCAAACCGGGGCTGTCGATCACGCAAGTGAGCTTCAACAACTGGCAGCAGGGGGGGGACAACTCCTACTCGGGGCTGGCGTCGCTCAATTTCGAGCACAACTACACCGCACCGGTGTTCAGCATCAAGACCGTGTTCGACGCGAAGTACGGACTGATGCGCACCACGGGGCAGACGCGCAAGAACGTGGACTATTTCAACGTCTCGACCACCCCGAGCTGGAATATCTCGGAACGGTGGAAGCTTTCCAGCTCGCTGATCTGGCGGTCGCAGTTCTCCAAGAGCTACGACTATCCGAAAGACAAGCCGAAGGTGTGGAAGTCGTCGTTCATGGCGCCGGGAACGGTCGAAATATCGGGCGGTTTCACCTACGAACCGCCGAGCAAGAAGCTCAATATCCTGCTGGCGCCGATCGCGGGCAAGATGACTTTCGTGCTGAACGATTCGCTGGCGCGGAAAGGAGGATTAGGCGTCGAAACCGGCAAAAAATTCAAGGCGGAAATCGGGGCGCAGGTGCGGATCAACTACAAGACGAAGTTCGCCAAAGACAAGATCGAATACATCACCAAACTCGAATCGTTCTGGAATTACACGCTGCCGCCGTCGGCCACGTGGGGAAACACGCTGAACTTCAAGTTTACGAATGTGGTGTCGGCCCAGCTGATCGTCAACATGATCTACAACGACCAGATCACCACGCCCAACGCGCAGGAAAAACGGGACGAGGGGCGGGTGCCAAAGCCGTGGGACTACCTGCAGATTTACCAATCGGTGGGGTTCGGGCTCCAGTTCAATATCGCGTCGAAACCGCACAAACCGATTCAGGAGAGCACCATCACGCGCTCGCGGCTGAAGTATAAGAAATAGAGACAGGGCTTCGTTCCGGGCGGGAATTCCGGAGCCTGCGGCGTCGCAGAGACCGGCGGCCTTGCGGATCGCACGGATTTTATAATAACTTTACAAAAAAGCACCATCCATGAAAAACCATCTCACCGGCCTCCTGTGCGCCGTTCTGCTGCTCACCGCCTGCTCCGGCGGCGGCAAGGGCCGGCTCACCGTCACCGTCCAGGGGCTGCCCGACGACAGCCTGATCTGCTCGTGGTTCACCCCAGCCACCATCCGCGAACGCGGCGACATGACCACCTTCCTGGTCGGCGGCACCCGAAACGGCGGCGACGTCGACTTTTCGATCGACATTCCCGACGACGGGCACCTCTACAAAATATTCCTCGCCCCGCAGAGCTTCCGCGGCGACGGGCCCCGGCAGAACATCGAACTCTTTCTGCTTCCTGGGGAGGGAACCCATGTCCGGGCTGTCTACGAGCCGAAGAACCGGACGATCGACTACTCGTTAGACGGCTCGCCGGACCAGCAGCGGTGGATGGAACAGAAAAAGACCGTCGAACCTTTGCAGCTGCGGCTCGACATGCTCAGTACGATCGCCATGATGATCTCGCCTGAGCGGCGAAATCCCGACGACAGCATCTACAAGCAGATCGGGCAGCTCACCGACAGCATCCTGCAATTCAAGGCGGCTTATATCGGGGCCCATCCTGCCGATCCGGTTTCCGGCTTTTTCCTGGCCACGCTCAACGACGGCCGCACGGCTGACAGCCTGTACCGGCTGCTCGACGAAAGCGTCAGACAGGGGCCGCTGAAGGAGTGGCTCGACTTGCAAAATGAAATGACCGGCCGAATGCTCACTGCGGAAGAGGCCCGGAAAACTGTCGTGGCGGGTGCGGCGGCTCCGGACTTCACCCTGCCGGATACCGAGGGGAAGGATTTCACCTTGTCTTCCTTGTACGGCAAGGGGAAATACACCGTGCTCGACTTCTGGGGCACCTGGTGCGGGTGGTGCATGAAAGGGATGCCGGCCATGAAGGAGGCTTACGGCAAATACAAGGCCTCCGTGGAATTTGTCGGCGTCGACTGCGGCGACACGGAAGAAGACTGGAAACAGACTGTTGCGTCGCAAGGGCTGCCGTGGATCAACGTGCGGGCTGCGGAGGACGACATTCCCGTCAGGTTCGGCCTCGAGGCCTATCCGACCAAGATGGTCATCGACCCGCAGGGAGTGATCGTCGCCCGCTATACCGGCGAAGACCCGGCTTTCTACGCCACGCTCGATTCACTCGTCAACAAACGGTAATACAGTTATAATCATGCAGTTCACAGCAGAGATCATCGCCGGTTACCTCGGCGGAACCGTCGAGGGGGACAAGCAGGCCGCGGTCGGTTCCGTGGCCAAGATCGAGGAAGCCGCTGCCGGCGACCTCGTTTTCCTTTCCAATCCTAAATACGAGGAGCATATTTACCATACCGGCGCGACGATTGCGATCGTCAATGCCGATTTCCAGGCCCGGCAGGCGCTGCCGCAGGGGCTGACGTTGGTGCGCGTGGCGAACGCTTACAAGGCTTTCGCTTCGCTGCTCGATCTTTATGTGGCCAACAAGCCGGTCAAGACGGGGATCAGTCCGCTGGCCTCTATCCATCCTTCGGCCCGGGTGGGCGAGGGGGTCTATGTGGGGGAATATGCCGTGGTCGGCGAAAATGCCGTGGTGGGCGACGGAACGCAGGTGTGGCCGCAGGTCTATGTGGGCGACCGCGTGCGGGTCGGGGCCGGCTGCCGGCTCTATCCGGGGGTGAAGATTTACGAAGACTGTGTGCTGGGCGACCGGGTCACGGTGCACGGGGGGACGGTTATCGGGGGCGACGGGTTCGGTTTCGCACCCACGGAGGACGGTTCGTTCCAGAAAATCCCGCAGATCGGGAATGTGGTGATCGAGGAGGATGTCGAGATCGGCTCCAACTGCGCGATCGACCGGGCGACGATGGGCTCCACACGGATTCGGAAGGGGGCTAAGCTGGATAATCTGATCCAGGTGGCGCATAATGTGGTGATCGGCGAGAATACGGTCATGGCGGCGCAGGTGGGCATCGCGGGCTCTACGAAGGTGGGGAGCGGTGTGATGATGGGGGGCCAGGTGGGGGTCGTGGGGCATATCACGATCGCCGACGGGGTGAAGATCGGTTCGCAGTCGGGCATCCCGAACAATATTCTGACACCGGGCGTCACGGTGTTCGGATCGCCGGCTTATCCGGGCTTAGAGGGGCACCGGATACAGGCGTCGGTCAAACAGCTGCCGGAGCTGCGCAGGCAGGTCGGCGAACTGGCCAAACAGGTGCGGGCTTTGCAGGAGCAGCTTGCGGAGGGAAAATAAGTTCGGGGGGCTGTTCCTGAGGCTGGCGTGGCTTTCGGGGGGCGCTGACGGGGCGAAAAGGCATTGACTGCCGACCAAATGGCTAATTTTCGGGCCGAACGTCCGGAGTGCTGCGGGGCATTCGGGTGAGGCTGTAACTACCCCCAATCCCGCAGGCTGCGACCCGAAATTGTACTTTTCCGCGCGCCGGGAAAATCAATCGCTTTCAACTCACGTTGAAACCGTCGATTTTCCTTTTCCGGCGTGGCGCGCGGGTGCCACCGGATTAAGAATTAGGCTGTCACTACCGCAGCGAGCAGCGCGATACGTGAGCATCGCCGGCCTTGTGGTGCCATTGGGCAATCCAGCCGAAGAGTTTGCTCTGCCACCAGGGGGTACCGCCCTCGGCCGGGCAGCCGCACTGTACTACCTTAAACAAAGCAGTGCAAACCCAGAATAGACGCCCCGACGGGGCCTTGCGACAGGTAAAAAACCGTGCAAACCAAACAAACGCCCCGCGCGGCCGCACAAACAAGACACTTTAAAATAACGAATGAACAATAATAACCTTTTCGGCACGCACGGCAGCTCCTCCTCGTGGGGGCAGAGCGTGGTCATGAACCTCATTATCCTGAACGTCATCGTCTTTCTGGCCCAGACCCTGCTGCCCCAGGGCATCGGCGGCGAACGGATGATCGACCTGTTCGGACTCCACTTCTGGGAATCGGCAGACTTCCGCATCTGGCAACCGGTCACCTACATGTTTCTGCACGGCGGTATCGAACACCTTTTTTTCAACATGTTCGCCCTGTGGATGTTCGGACGCATACTGGAATACGATATGGGGGCGAAACGGTTCCTGATTTTCTACCTCATTTGCGGCATCGGAGCCGGACTGTGCAACCTCGCCGTCAACTGGTTTGAATATGACCGGTTCGTGCGCCTCGGTTATGCCCAGTTCGCACCGCAGCAATTGCAGATGTGGGCCGACAGTGTCGTGACTATCGGCGCCTCCGGAGCCGTGTTCGGCGTGCTGCTCGCCTTCGGGATGCTGCATCCCAATGACCGGATTATGCTGCTGATCCCGCCGATCCCGATGAAAGCCAAATGGTTCGTAATTGTATACGGAGTGCTGGAACTGTTCCTCGGTGTCACCCAGCAAGGCTCGAATATCGCCCATTTCGCCCATGTCGGGGGGATGCTCTTCGGTTTCTTGCTGCTGATGCTGTGGAAGAGAACCGGGAAAATAGATTATTGAAAACCCATCGGGCGCCTCCGGGCTGGCTGCTGCGTCGGTTTTCTGGTTCTCTTTGTTCACAACCGAGCAGCGTTTCGAGAGCAGAGGCCGCTGGCGGACTATGCCGAGATAGCGCGAGGAAAACGAGCGGAGCGAAGTTAAAGAGAACAGTTCCCTCCCGAACACGTACAATAAAACCTACGATTAAAATTCAGCTAAACTCATGAGTGATAAAGTATATCCGCGAGAGATGCACACCGCCGAGCATATACTGGGCGGGACCATGGTCAGGATGTTCGGTTGCGGACGCGCAGTGACTACTCATTTGGAGAAAAAGAAATCGAAAGCAGATTTCGACTTCCGGAATATCGGGCGCAACCTCACCCCAGCGGAAGCCGAAGAGGTGGTACGAATCGTCAACGACCAGATCGACAGACATATGGCCGTCACCTTCCAGACAATACCCTACACCGAAGCAGCCGCGGAATTCGACCTCTCGAGGCTGCCCGAAACCGTCGCAGCCACACCGGGAACCGGACTGCGCATCGTATGCGTCGGAGACTACGACCGCTGCCCCTGCATCGGCGAGCACGTCACCAACACCTCCGAAATCGGCCATATACGCCTGATTTCCACCGATTACGACAACGATTCGGGCATTCTCCGCATACGTTTCAAACTCGACCGATAACCCCCATGCGACACCCCATTCTCCCCCTGCTCGGTTTTTGCACCTTGCTCTGCACGACGCCCCGGGCAAATGCTTTAACGGAAGACAGCCTGCTGCGGCGACAGATCGGACAGATGATCGTGGCCGGGTTCCGCGGTTTCGACGCCACCGGAGAAGTAGCCGACGCCGTACAGCGGCTCGGGATCGGCGGAGTGATCTACTTCGACAGGGACGTGCCTGCGGCACGAAACCGGCGCAATGTCCGTTCGCCGCAACAGTTGCAGAAACTGAGCGCGGAACTGCAGCGGCTGGCGCAAGCCGGCGGCCATCCGAAACTCTTTATCACCATCGACCAGGAGGGAGGGCGAGTCAATAGACTCAAGCCCGCCTACGGATTTCCGGCGAGCGTCAGCGCCGAACACCAGGGCCGCCTGAACGATCCCGACACGACGCGCAAATGGGCGTCGCTGACGGCCATGACATGCAGTCAGGCCGGAATCAACGTCGACTTCGCGCCCTGCGTCGATGTAAATATCGACCCTCAGTGTCCTGTGATCGGGGCCTTGGGGCGAAGTTTTTCGGGCGATCCGGCTGTCGTGGCGGAACAGGCGCGTATTTGGACGGATGCTTTGCACGAGCGGGGTGTGCTGGCCTCCTTGAAACATTTTCCCGGCCACGGCAGCTCGCGGGCGGACAGCCATTTGGGGCTGACCGACATTACGCAAACCTGGCAGGAGGACAAAGAGCTGGCCCCCTACCGGACTTTGATTGACGAGGGATATGCCGACTTCGTCATGGTGGGACACCTGATGCACAGGGATATAGATGCGGAATATCCCGCTTCGCTGTCGCAGCGGTGGATCGCGGAGATTCTGCGCGGCGGATTGGGCTATCGGGGCGTGGTCATCACCGACGACCTCAACATGAGGGCCATCGTGGATCATTATTCGCTCGAAAGGGCGCTGGAACTGGCGATCAATGCCGGTGCGGACATGGTCATCATCGGGAACAACGGAAAAAGTTACGAGCCGGACCTGACACAGCGGACTTTCGACATCCTTTGCCGTTTGGTGGAGCAGGGGCGGATTTCCCGCGAGCGCATCGCGCAGGCCAACGACCGCATCAGGACGCTCAAGGCGAGGCTCAGATAAGAAGCGTACTTCCGGCAATTTCCGAGACCGCTTGCGGGCGGGGTGAGCTTTCAGTGGGACGGCAGAGCCTGATCAATCGGGTAATTACAGCCCGGAGCTCCCGATGGGGCCTTTCTTTCAAGAAAGGGACACAAACGGTCCTGTGCTAAATAAACCTACATTCATATAATGGGGTCGCAACGGCTACCGCCAGCGGCAAGGGGTTGTAGGTAGAGACACCGAAAAGTAATTATCGCAGTCCGTATAACGTTCCCCCGCCGCCCAGGTAATTACTTCCCGTAAATAGCCCCCTTGGCTGCCAGCAGCGTATTCTTCATCAGGCTGACGATCGTCATCGGCCCGACGCCGCCCGGCACCGGTGTGATATAGCTGCACTTCGGGGCTACTTCATCGAACTTCACATCCCCCAGCAGTTTCCATCCATTTTTCGTCCTGTCGCTCGCCACCCGCGTAATACCGACGTCGATCACCACGGCGCCCGGTTTGACCATATCCGCCGTGACGAACTCCGCCTTGCCCAGCGCCGCCACCAGAATGTCCGCCCCGGCACAAATCTGCGCGAGGTTTTCCGTCCGGCTGTGGCACAGTGTCACGGTGCAGTTGAATTCCTTGTCCGACAGCAGGTTGGCCATCGGCCGCCCGACGATATTGCTTCTTCCCACCACCACACAGTTTTTCCCCGCGGTCGGAATCCGGTAGTACCGCAACAGTTCGCAAATGCCTTCCGGTGTCGCCGAAATATAGGCGGGCAATCCCAGGATCATCCGCCCTACATTCACCGGATGGAAGCCGTCCACATCTTTGCGCGGGTCGATCGCTTCGATCACTTTCTGCTCCGAGATATGCTGCGGCAATGGCATCTGGACGATAAAGCCGTCCACTTCCGGATCTTTATTGAGCTTTTCGATTTCGGCCAGCAGTGCTTCTTCTGAGATATGATCTTCAAACCGCAGCACTGCTGAGTTGAATCCGATTTCTTTGCAGGCTTTTTCCTTATGCCCCACGTAGGTCTCGCTGGCACCGTCGTGTCCCACCAGGATGGCTACCAAAGTGGGCTTGCGTTCCATCGCGGCGACTTCTTCTGCCATTTTCCGTTTGAGGGTGGCAGCGACCTCTTTCCCGTCGATCAATTCCATATCGTTTATTTTATTCGTACGTTTATATTGCACCGCACCGAGCCACGCAAAAATTGCCGGCCTCCTCAGCAGATTGATACAACAAAGAAAAGCTACCACCACATCGGTAACTTTTCTCTGTTATGATTAAAACGGCCCTTTCAACCGCGCGTTCCGGCCAAGGTTTCTCTCAAAAAACGCCCCAGTTTCTCAAAGGCGGGCTTTCGCAAAACCCCGATGAATTCCCGATGCAATCCCGAAGAAATCCCGAAGAAATCCCGAAGAATTTTCCAAAGAGACCTCGATGAAACCCCGAGGAACCCCCAAAGAAACCTCAATACAACTCCGATGCAATCCCGAAGAAACCCTGAAGAATTTCCCAAAGCAACCTCGATGAAACCCCGAGGAACCCCCAAAGAAACCTCAATACAACTCCGAAGCAATCCCGAAGAAACCCTGAAGAATTTTCCAAAGAGACCTCGAGGAAACTCTAAAGAAACCTCAATACAACTCCGAAGCAATCCCGGAGAAACCCTGAAGAATTCCTCAAAGCAACCTCGATGAAACCCCGAGAAACTCCACAAAGAAACCTCAATACAACTCCGAAGCAATCCCGAAGAAACCCTGAAGAATTTCCCAAAGCGACCTCGATGAAACCCCGAGGAACCCCCCAAGGAACCTCAATACAACCCCGAAGCAATCCCGGAGAAACCCCGAAGAATTTCCCAAAGCGACCTCGATGAAACCCCGAGGAAACTCCAAAGAAACCTCAATACAACTCCGAAGCACCCCCAAAGAAGCCCCGAAGAAACTCCAAAGAAACCTCAATACAACTCCGCTGGCAATCCCGAAGCCCCCCCGAGGAAATCCCGAAGAAAAAAACCTTACGCCGCCCCGTGGCAGTTTTTGTACTTCTTGCCGCTGCCGCACGGACACGGATCGTTGCGCCCCACCCGTTTTTCCGCATGCACCGGCATGGGTTTTCCCCCGTCCGCAGCAGACGCCGAACCGCCACTCGCCACTGCCCCGCTCGGAATCCCCGGCGGCACCGGCCCGTCGTTCCGCGACATCCGCATCCGACTCATATCCGGTCGGTTCCGAGCCGGAATCGCCTGTCCCTGCGCCGGAGCGGCCTGCACTGCACGCCCCGCCGAGCCATCGGCCCCCGGAGCGTCCGAAGCCGGCGCCACCGGCAGGTACACCTTCAAAAGCATCGACAGCACCTCGCGGTTGATCTTCTCGATCATGCGGCGGAACAGCTCGAACGACTCGAACTTGTAGATCAACAGCGGATCCTTCTGCTCATACGCCGCATTCTGCACCGACTGTTTCAAGTCGTCCATATCCCGCAAGTGTTCCTTCCAGTCGTCGTCGATCGTAATGAGCATCATCACCCGGCTGAACGCCTTGTGAATCTCCAGCCCGCGCGTATCGATCGCCCGCTTGAAATTGACCGGCACGTTCAAGCCCCGCTTTCCGTCCGTCAGCGGCACCGAGATCGTCTCGAACTTATCCCCCTGCTCCTTGTAAATCGCCTCCAACACCGGATAAGCCTGCTGCGCGATCTGCGCCGCCCGCCGCTTGAGCGCACTCCGCATATCCCCCAAAAGCAGCTCCGCCAACTGCGGATCCTTCAGGTCGTTGTACTCCTCTTCGGTGAACGACGGTTCGATCGATATCTGCCGGATCAATTCCACCTTGAATTCGTCGAACGGCAGCCCGCGGTAATTTTCGACAAATGTCTCGGCGAAATCCGTCATCATGTTATTGACATCCACTTCGATCCGCTCCCCGAACACCGCATTGTGCCGCCGCGTGTAAATGACCTCGCGCTGCGAGTTCATCACGTCGTCGTACTCCAGCAGCCGCTTCCGAATCCCGAAGTTGTTCTCTTCGACCTTTTTCTGCGCCCGTTCGATCGCGCGGCTCATCATCCCTGCCTGAATGACTTCGCCTTCCTTGAGCCCCATGGAATCCATCAAGCGGGCGATGCGTTCCGAGCCGAACAGCCGCATCAGGTCGTCCTCCAACGAGACGAAGAACTGCGAGCTCCCCGGGTCTCCCTGCCGTCCCGACCGTCCGCGCAGCTGCCTGTCCACCCGCCGGCTTTCATGCCGTTCGGTGCCGATAATGGCCAGCCCCCCCGCCGCTTTCACCTCGGGTGTCAGTTTGATGTCCGTCCCACGCCCTGCCATATTGGTCGCAATCGTCACCTGTCCTGCCCTACCCGCTTCCGCCACGATCTGCGCTTCCAGCTGGTGCTGCTTGGCATTCAGCACGTTATGCTTAATCCCCCTGAGTTTGAGCATCTTGGACAGCAGTTCCGAGATTTCGACACTGGTGGTCCCCACCAAAACCGGTCTCCCCTCGCCCACCAATTTGACGATCTCTTCGATCACTGCCGCATATTTTTCCCGCTTCGTCTTGTAAATCAGGTCTTGATAGTCTTTCCGGATCACCGGCCGGTTGGTCGGAATGACGATCACGTCCAGCTTATAGATGTTCCACAGTTCGGATGCCTCCGTCTCTGCCGTCCCGGTCATCCCCGCCAGCTTGTGGTACATGCGGAAGTAGTTCTGGAGCGTAATGGTCGCGAACGTCTGTGTCGCTGCCTCGACTTTCACCCGCTCTTTCGCTTCGATCGCCTGGTGCAGGCCGTCCGAGTACCTCCGCCCGTCCAGAATACGCCCGGTCTGCTCGTCGACGATCTTGACCTTGTTGTCCATCACCACATATTCCGTGTCCTTTTCAAACAGCGCATAGGCTTTGAGCAGCTGATGCACTGTGTGCACCCGCTCCGACTTGAGCGCATATTCGGAGAGGAGTTTGTCTTTCGCTTCCAGTCGTTCCTCGACGGTCATGTCGCTTTTCTCGAGCGTGGCGATCTCGCTGCCGATGTCGGGCAGAATGAAGAACCGTTTGTCGTTGATATTCCCGGCCAGCGCATCGTGTCCTTTGTCTGTCAGTTCGACGCTGTGGAGCTTTTCGTCGATAATGAAGTAGAGGTCGTCCGTCACTTCGTGCATCCGCTTGCTGTTGTCCTGCATGTAGAAGTTTTCGGTCTTCTGCATCAGGGCTTTCATCCCCGGTTCGGACAAGAATTTGATGAGCGGTTTGTACTTCGGCAGCCCTTTATGCACGGCTAACAACAGTTTCCCCGCGCGCGATTCGTCGTTTTCCGCCGCTGCTTTCTTAGCTTCGGCCAATAACGAGGTGCATAAATTCCGCTGCAATCCGTAAAGTGCCTCGACCTGCCCGCGGTATTCCTCGAACATTTGATCTTCGCCCCGCGGCACCGGCCCGGAAATGATGAGCGGTGTCCGCGCGTCGTCGATCAGCACCGAGTCCACTTCATCCACTATCGCATAGTGGTGTTCCCGCTGAACCAAATCCCCCGGTTCGATGGCCATATTGTCCCGCAGGTAGTCGAATCCGAATTCGTTGTTCGTCCCGAAGGTAATGTCGCTGTTATAGGCCGCACGTCTGGCATCTGAATTGGGCTGGTGTTTGTCGATGCAGTCCACCGTCAATCCGTGAAACTCATAAATCGGCCCCATCCATTCCGAGTCGCGCCGCGCCAGGTAGTCGTTGACTGTCACCACATGCACCCCTTTGCCTGCCAGCGCATTGAGGAATACCGGCAAAGTGGCCACCAAGGTTTTCCCCTCGCCGGTCGCCATCTCGGCCACGTTCCCTTTGTGCAACGCCACCCCGCCGAAGAGCTGCACGTCATAGTGCACCATATCCCACTGTATCTCGTTCCCCCCCGCTGTCCACCGGTTTTTGTAGACCGCCTTGTCCCCGTCAATAGTCACAAAGTCACGTCCTTTGGCCGCCAGCTCCCGGTCGGCCTCGGTCGCGGTCACGACAATCGTGCCGCCGTGTTCTCCCGCCTGTGCGAACCGCCGCGCCGTGTCTTTCACAATGGCGAACACTTCGGGCAGAATCTCGTCCAGCACTTGTTCGATGGTCTCGTTGACGTGTTTCTTGAGCCGGTCGATCTCGGTGCCGATCTGTTCTTTCTCCGCAATCTCGACGTCGGCTTCTTCCATCTTGGCTTTCAAGGTGGCGATGCGTTCTTCGTCTTCTGCAATACGCTGACGGATCAATGCTTTGAATGCGGTCACACGTTCGCGAAGCTCGTCGTCCGTGAGCCGCTCGATCTCGGGATAAACGGCCAGAATCTTGTCTACATAAGGCTGAATCGCTTTTCGGTCTTTGTCCGCTTTGCTGCCGAAAAATATCTTCAGCAGGCTCGCTGTTACGCTCATATTGTGTGGTCTCGTTTAATTACTTGTTATACAACGGATTCCGCCGGCATTCCGCGACGGGCCGCGCTTGAAAGTATCAAAGATAGCAATATTTGTGCGATTTGCGTATGTTTCCTGCCGGAAATTTGAATTTCTCCCGACGAACTGTTACGAATGGTTATTTTGCCTTGTGCTGTGTGGAACTGTTCTTTCTTTGAAAAGAAAGGCCCCGTTGAGGTTTTCCTGGCTGTAATTACCCGACTCCTTAAGCTCCGCAGTCCTCTTGCATCGAGTTTGCTTTGGGCCGGAACAATAGACCGCTCTTTATATTGCAATTCTTTGGATCGCCGACCTCCGCGGTGCCGCCGGGCACTCCGACCGGGAGTTTGCTCAGCCTTAGGACGCGCGAGGCCGAACACGCAGAATTTTTATTATACGATTAAAAAGTAGGCATTTTTTATCGCTCATGCCGCGGGGCACTTCCTTTCACCAAAGAACCGAGCAGCGTTCCGAGGGCAGAGGCCGCTTGCGGGCTATGCCGAGGTAGCGCGAAAAAAAACGCAGGTTAAAGGAAGCAAAGAAGTCACCGGGAATCGGTTTCACCTTGTCGAAAGCCGGTCGTTCTGCCCGGCTTTCTCAAGGCAAAACACGACATTCCCGGAAACGCTTTCGCTTGCACCTTAGATTTGTCGGGGGAGGTGGCAAAGGGGGCTTGCCCCCTTTGATGCGTTTTTTGCTTACTTTTAACTGCGCTTTGCTTGTTTCCCTCCTTGCCGCTCGGCAAAGCGGGCAAGCCCGCTTTGCTCTCGCTGGCAGCGTCGGTTGTCGCATTACAAAAAGTAAGTGCCGGCCCGGCATGAGGGCATGCAAAAAAGTTTTTATAAAGAAAGAACAAATGCCCCGGCTCGAGGCGATAAAAACGGTGCGATTTTTACAAACAGCTTTGCTCGGGCCGGAGCCAGCAGGGCTTTGGGGTAGAGGCGGCCAATAAAACAGCCAACGGCTGCGGCTCGAGTGCCGAGCGGCACCCGGCGCCGTGCTAAATAAACCTGCGGTTCCCTGCGGGTACGGACAAAGTCGGGAAAAGTAATAACTTTGCAAGATATGGCACGGAATATTCTCCAGACACTTCATATCCTGCTGGGCACGCTCATGTTAGGCGCATGCAGCGACGCCAACGACAAAAACCAGCTCGCCGTTTATCTCTGCGACAGCCCCGCCGATTACAGCGGCCTCAACTTCTACATCACCGGCATCGACGTCCGGCAGGCCGGGAGCGACGCATGGACACCCCTCACCGTTTCCGAACCTTACGTCGCCCTGCTGGAACTCATCAACGGCCGGATGCAGGAAGCCGGGCGCGGGACAATGCCGAAAGGCAGCTCGTACGACGCCGCGCGGATCACCTTTTCGACCGAAAACGCCTACCTCGTGCTGGCCGGAGAAAGCCGGCCGCTGGCCGTCGACGCAGCCGACGCCTCGGTGACCGTGCCCTTTCCCGCCGTGACCATGGACGGACCGAACACCCCGCTCCTGTTCGACATCGACATCGCCGCCTCCGTCGTCGAAGACCCGACAGCCGGGAGCGGATACCGTTTCCGGCCGCAAGTCACTTTCGTGGACACCGAAGCGTGCGGCGTGGTGCAAGGCGGTTTGCAGGCCGGGCAGGCGGCGGTGACCTCGCGCCTGTGGCTGCGCTTTACCGACGACGCCACGGGGAAAGTCAGCTCCACCTACTGCTCGCTCAACCCGGCGGGAGCATTCTTCATGCGGTTGATGCCGGGGAACTACACCCTCGACGTGACACCCCGCTCCGGTTCGGACATCAGACCGTATACGACGAAAGTCGCCGTGGAACGCCAGCAAGTCACCGACCTCGGTATTATCGTTTTGGAAACCAACGGATTGTAAAGGGTGGTTGCATCTCGGCGGCATAAAGTCATAGCAGTGCTGGCAGCCTTTCTGGGGGCCGTCACGGGGTTGTCGTCGTGCAATACGATGCGCTATGTGCCGCAGGACAAATACCTGCTGCGCCGCAATGTCGTCGAAATCGAGGGAGAACAGAAAACCGCGCGCCGCGAACGCGTCACACCGAAAGAGCTGATGCAGTACGTCCAGCAGCGGCCCAACAACCGCCTGCTCGGGATCGGCCTCTACCTCGGGATGTACAACCTCACCGACACCGCCAAACACAACGGCTGGCAGCGGTTCTGGCGCAACAAGGTCGGCGAGGCGCCAGTCATTTACGACCCCGTACAGGCGGCACGGTCGAGGGAGATGATGCAGGTGTACCTGACCTCGCGCGGCTACCTCGACGCCACGGTTTCCGACTCGGTGGAATACCACCGCCGGAAACGGAAAGCGACGGTACGGTATATCGCACGCGAAGGCCGGCCATTCACCGTCTCGGAAATACGCTACCGCATCGACGACAAATTCCTCGAACCCATCATATTGGAAGACACCGCCGCGAGCTTGCTCAAGCAGGGCATGATCTACGACCGCGACGTGTTCGACGCCGAGCGGGAGCGTATCAGCGCCCGGCTGCAGGACATGGGATTCTGGGGATTCAACAAAGGGTACATTACCTATGTGGTCGATACGGCGCATCTCGACCAGGCCATGACCCTCACCCTGCGGGTCCGGCAGCGGGTGGCTTATGTGACCTCCGACGGCGAGCAGGTGATGGAGAACCATCCGATCTACCGGATCGGACAGATCACCGTCAACACGGACTATGACCCCACCTTGTCGCCCGAACAGATCGAGCGCTTGCCGTGGGACACCGTGCGATACAACGGGATCGACATTCTTTACCTCGACAAACTGCGGCTGAGGGAAAATATATTGGTGGGAGCTATCCGCCTCTCGCCGAACGAACTGTACGACAAAAGCAGCGTGCAGCGCACGTACAACAACATCCGCAACCTGCAGTACAGCTCCAATATCCTGTTCAACGAGCTGCCTTACGACACGCTGCATCCGGTGGAGGTGACGCGGGCCTCGGCGTCGGGGACGACGGTATCCACCCGCGAGCGGAACCTCGCGTGTCTGATCCAGTGCACGCCCAACGTGCGGCAGAATTTCAACGTGGATGCCGAGATTTCCACTACGGCGGACTACTACTCCATGGCTCTGACACTGGGCTACCAGCACAAGAACCTGTTCCGGGGGGCCGAGAATTTCACGGTGGGTTTCCGGGGGGCCTACGAGCTGATGAAAAACAAGGGAAACCGCAATTCCTATGAGTTCGGGGTGAGTGTGGGGCTGGACATCCCGCGGTTCCTGCTGCCTTTGCGGGCAGACAAGCTGGCGAAGTTCCCGCAGCAGAAAACCAATATATCGGTCACTTACGACATCCAGCGGCGGCCGGACTACAACCGGACGATCGCGGGGGGGACGTTCGGCTACTCGTGGACGCTCCGGAACGGGGCGCGGTTCCAGATCAATCCGGCGGACATCAACGTGGTGGACGTGCCGTGGATCGACGCCGATTTCAAGAACAGCATCGAGAATCCGTACCTGAAAAACAGCTACGAGTCGCAGCTGATTGCGGGCCTTTCGGCGGGCTACTATTACCAGACCGACCCGAATCCGAAGGCGAACAATCTGTCGATCCGGCTGACGGGGGATGTCAACGGCAACCTACTGCGCGGGCTGACACAGTGGCTGGGCAAGTCTTCGACGATCAATGCGGGGCTGGCGGACGAGGAGACTTTTTACAAGATTTTCGGCATCCGTTTCGCGCAGTATGCGCGGCTGAGTTTCGACATCAGCCAGCGCACGAACCTCACGGCCACTACGCAGTTAGCGTGGCGCTTTTTTATCGGCGGGGGGATCGCTTACGGGAACTCGAAAACGCTACCTTTTGAGCGGCTCTATTTCGCGGGGGGGGCCAACAGCATGCGGGGCTGGCAGGTGCGGACGTTAGGGCCAGGCGAGACGCTCTACCGGAAGGAGACTTATCCGAACCAGCTGGGGGATTTTCGGCTGGAGGCCAATTTGGAATACCGTTTCGCGGTGGCGGGCGGTTTCGGGATGGCGGTGTTCCTCGACGCGGGCAATGTGTGGATGAATGCCAAGGGGTCGGCGGCGGCTGCGCGGTTCAGGTTCGACAGTTTCTACAAGGAGATTGCGCTGGACACGGGATTAGGGTTCCGATATGATTTGGGGTTCGTGCTGTTGCGGTTGGACTGGGGGCTGAAATTGCATAATCCGAATGTGCCGGAACCGGAACGGTGGAAAAGCGGCTTCAAGTGGCGGGAGACGGCGCTTCATTTCGCGATCGGCTTGCCGTTCTGATGCGATTTTTTCGGGGGGCAATGGTCAGGGGGGCACCGGACGCAGGAAGCGGGCTGCAACTGCCCTCTCTTGGCCGGGCCGCGGGACTGTATCGAGTGGTGTTCTTTCTTCATTGCCCTCCTGCCGGGCGGGCCTTTTTCTTAGGTAATCGCCTCGGGCGGACGGTTTTTCTTTTGTTGCCCTCATGCCGGCTGGGCCTTTCCCCTTAAAAAAAAGACCTTTTCTTCGCTGCCCTTTTGCCGGGCAGGCACTTGCTCTTAGCCGCCTCAAGCCGGCGGGGCTTCTACTTTCTTTGCCACCAAAGAACCGAGCAGCGTACCGAGAGCAGAGATCGTTTGCGGGCTATGCCGAGGTAGCGCGAGGAAGACCGCAGGTCAAAGTAGACAAAGAACCGACGCAGCAGCCGAGTGCCATCGAGCTTGCTCGAATGGCCGAGGCGCCAGGAGGAAGGCGAAGCCAAACTGCCTCCAGCCGGTTTCGCCTTGTCGGGTGTGCGCGCGTCCTGCACGTCCCCCTCAAGGCAAAACACGACGCTTCAGGAAAGGCTTTCGCGTGAGGAGAAAGACGGTTCGGCCGTGATCTCTCGATGTCGGGCCGGAGCCACCCCGGGCGGAGGCCTGCAATTTTCTCACTGCGTTCGTTTGCAGTCCCCGCTGGCTCCGGCCAAGAAAGGATAGTTACAGCCCGGTTCGAGTGCCGAGCGGCACCAACACCGCGCGCGACAGCTGGAGAAGGAAATCGTTCAAAAGCAGCTTGCGCTTTTGAACAAGATTTCCGCCAGCGCGCGGACAAAGAATGTTCATTCCGACGCGCGGGTAAAGAATGATTCTGAATCGTATCGGGTCGCCGCCAGCGGAAAGAGCAACGAGCTCCGCCGAAGTGGCTCGCGCCGCGCGGGGTGGCGGCGACTCGCGCGGCCCGTCGGGCCGCGGTTTACTTGGCTTCCAACAGGGGAATGGTCGGAGCCAGCGGGGACTGTTTGGGGTAGTTACAGCCTGGTTCGAGTATCGAGCGACACCGGGTCGGACGCCCGGGAGACCTCGGGTAGTTACAGCTCGGCTCGAGTGCCGAGCGGCACCGGGTCTCTCGACGGGGAGGCGTCCGGCCCGCCCGGTTCTGCGAACCGGATTTTCACCGACGCTCGAGACAAAGACGGTTCCGAAACACGAGTACGCCCCGGAGCCATCGAGGGCTTTGGGGTAAAGGCGGCCAATAAAACAGCCAACGGCTGCGGCTCGAGTGCCGAGCGGCACCTCCGGCCTGACAGAGGGAGATCATGGTAATAAGCTGTACAGCTAATAAATGTTTGCGGAGTCGACAACCCAGCACCGAGTACCCTCTTTACAAATATAGCGTAGACAAAAAGAACTATTTCGGCGCCTTCAGATAAAGATAAATCCCGATCGCGGCATAGATGACATTCGGCAGCCAGACCGCCACCACCGGCGGCATCACCCCCCCCTTGGCAAACTCGCCCGTGAAACGCATCAAGACGATGTAAGTGAAACACAAGGCAATCCCCACCCCGATATGCAGCCCCGTCCCGCCGCGCACCTTCCGCGACGACAGCGAAACACCGATCAAAGTCAGTACGAACGTCGAAATCGGATAAGCCCACCGCGAATAAGCCTCGACCTGAAAAATCGGCACCATGTCCGACCCTTTGGCCTTCTGCTGGCGGATGAACTGGAGCAGTTTCGCCGAATTCATCGTCTGCACTAAATCCTGCGTCCGGCCCAACTCGTCCGCCGCCAGATTCACCGTCGTGTCCAGCGGCGTGTCGTACTTGGTCAGCACCTCGCGCTCCCCCTCGTAATGCCGGGTCAGGTATCTGGACGCCTTCCAGCGGCCCGTCACCGTGTCGAACCGGGCGTTCTGAGCCTCCAGCGAACTGACGATATTGCCCCCGTCGTAAGTCTCGATGGCGAAATACTCCGCCACCTTGCTCTGCCCCTGGAAACCGCGGATATAGACGAACATCCCCGGCTCCAGCTGGCGGTAGATGTGCGCCTCGTAATTCGATTTGTGTTTGCCCATGTACTCCGCTTCGAACGCCAGCCGCCGGGCATTCGCCTCCGGAATCAGGAACAGGTTCAGCGACAGGCTCAGCAGCGTAATCAGCAAAGCCGACACGAAATATGGCCACATCATCCGCCGGAAACTCACCCCGCTCGACAAGATCGCGATGATCTCGGTGTTGTAGGCCATTTTGGAAGTGAAGAAGATCACCGCGATAAAGGTGAACAGCCCGCTGAACTGATTGATGAAATAGGGAATGAAGTTGACGTAGTAGCCCAGCACGATTTCCGAAACCGGAGCGTGGCTTTCGAGGAAATCGTCGATTTTCTCCGCCGCGTCGAAGATCACCACGATCAGGATAATCAATGCGATGGCGAAGAGATACGTTCCCAAGAACCGGCGCATGATGTACCGGTCGATGATCTGCAATTTCAGTCTGCCCAGGAGTTTCATCATAGCCTTCTGCCTAATTTTTCGACCGTTTCCGCTTTCCACGCCGCGAAATCCCCCCCTAAGATATGCTCCCGCGCCTGCCCCACGAGCCACAGGTAGAATCCCAGATTATGCAGCGAAGCGATCTGCGCCGCTAACATCTCGCCCACCACTGTCAGGTGCCGCAGGTAGGCTTTTGAATAAGCCGTATCGACGAATGTGTGCCCCATCGGGTCGATCGGCGAGAAATCCTCGGCCCACTTGGCATTCCGGATATTGATGATCCCCTCGGCCGTAAAGAGCATTCCGTTGCGTCCGTTTCGGGTCGGCATCACGCAGTCGAACAGGTCCACCCCGCGTTCGATCGCTTCCAGGATATTGACCGGCGTCCCGACTCCCATCAGATAGCGCGGCCGGTCTTGCGGCAGAATGTCGTTCACCACTTCGATCATCTCGTACATCACCGGCGTCGGTTCTCCCACCGCCAGCCCTCCGATGGCGTATCCGTCGGCGTCGAACTGCCGCACGAACTCCGCCGACTGCCGCCTCAGACCGGCATAGGTGCAGCCCTGCACGATCGGGAACAGGGATTGATGATACCCGTACGGGCACTCCGTTTTGTCATATTGCGCAAAACACCGTTCGAGCCACCGCGATGTCCGCGCCCACGACTTGGCTGCATAGTCGTATTCCGCCGTCCCCGGCGGGCACTCGTCGAAGGCCATCATAATGTCCGCCCCGATCAAGCGCTGCGTGTCGATCACGTTTTCCGGCGTGAACAGGTGTCGCGAGCCGTCGATGTGCGACTGGAACCGGCACCCTTCTTCGGTGAGTTTGCGGATTCCGGTGAGCGAAAAGACTTGGAATCCGCCGCTGTCTGTCAGTATGGGTCTGTCCCACCCTGAAAACCGGTGCAGTCCGCCTGCTTTGTATAAGGTGTCGGTTCCGGGCCGCAGGTAGAGGTGGTAGGTGTTCCCCAGAATGATCTGCGCTCCGACTTCATTGGCCAGATCGCGGTGGAACACTCCTTTGACGCTCCCCACTGTGCCGACGGGCATGAAGATCGGGGTCTGTATTTCGCCGTGGTCGGTATGGAAGATGCCTGCCCGCGCGGCGGAGTGCGGGTCGGTATGTTCGAGGGTGAAACGCATTTCTTCGTTAGTCAGAACGCAAATTTAGGGCTTTTATTCTTTCCTGCGTCTGTTTATAGGGTTTCTGATTCAAAATCTCCTGTTCCTTGCATCCCTCTCTGTTCTGTGACTTTCACCTGACAAAAGCCGGGCGATCCCAGGGATTGCAACAATAACGAATAACTGTAGTTTTTTGCCTCGAGCCGGCGGGGCTTGTCCAAGCAAACTCTCGGCCGAAGTGCCCAAGGGTCCCTACTCCGCGCGCAACGGCTGGAGTAGGAAATCGTTCAAAGGCAATTCATGCTTTTGAACAAAATTTCCGCCAGCGCGCGGGACAAATACATCTTTTAGTGGTAAAAAGGGCGCAGCCAGCGGAGTTGGGGTTAGTTACGGCCTGGTTCGAGTGTCGAGCGGCACCGGGTCTCCCGAGGGGAGGCGTCCGGCCCGCCCGGTTCTGCGAACCGGAGTTGCGTTGACGCGAAAACACAGTTATAGGAAACGGCCGGAGCCAGCGGGGCTGGATAACGAGCAAACTCTCGGTTGGAGTGCCCAGCGGCACTGGGCCTCCGCCGAGGGTGGCTCCGACCTGGCATAGAGGGATCGGGGAACCGGTTTTGCAAAGCATAGTTCCGACGCCGGCGGAGCAGCAAGGAGCTGTGCGAGTTGCGCCCTCCGCATGGGGCGGCGTCGGGCGCGCGACCCAAGGTCGCGGTTTATTGGATTCCAACATCAAAACGGCCGAAGTCGGCGGGGACTTGGGGTAGAAGTGGCCAATAAAACAGACAACGGCTGCAGCCCAAAGAAAACTCGATGCCAAGAGACTGCGGAGCCTAAGAAGTTGGGTAATTCAGCCCGGAAAACCCTGATTTTGTCAACAAAAGAAACGAAGCAAAGCGCCTCCGGTTTGAAATGACGTATAACCCTGCCCGGCATGTTATCCCCACGATCCGGAGAAATCGCCCCAGCTTAGCTACCGTTGCTACCGTTCGCCAGCCCCGCACCAGCTACCGCTCGCCGGCCCCGCACCAGCTACCGTTCGCCAGCCCCACACCAGCTACCCTTGCTACCGTTCGCCAACTCCGCACCAGCTACCGTTCGCCGGCCCCGCACCACAACCGCGCCAGATTCACAATCGTCCGCACCGCCAACTCCATCGTATCCAGCGAACAATATTCGTATCTTCCGTGAAAATTGGCCCCCCCCGTAAACAGGTTCGGACACGGCAGCCCCATGTACGACAAACGCGCCCCATCCGTACCCCCGCGGATCGGCTTGACGACAGGCGTCATCCCCGCCAGCTCGATCGCCCGCACAGCCATTTCGATCACCTCCGGATGCTCCTCCACCCGTTCCCGCATATTGTGATATTGATCCGTCAGAGCGACAGTCACGCACCCCTCGCCATACCGCGCATTGAGGAACGCCGCCGCCGACATCAAGACAGACTTCTTCTCCTCGAACCGCCCCCGCGCGTGGTCGCGGATGATGTACTCCATCACCGCCGCATCCACATCCCCACTTATAGAGACCGGATGGAAAAAACCCTCATAGCCCTCCGTATGCTCCGGCCGCTCCCAGGCCGGCAGCAATCCGTTCAGTTCGCAAGCCACCTGCAGCGCATTGACCATTTTGCCTTTCGCATAGCCCGGATGAATCCCCCGCCCCCGGATCGCGACCCGGGCCGCCGCCGCATTGAAATTTTCGTACTCCAGCTCCCCCGCCGCACTGCCGTCCATCGTGTAGGCGAAATCGGCCCCGAACCGCTCCACATCGAAAAAGTCCACGCCGCGGCCGATCTCCTCGTCCGGCGTGAAACCGATGCGGATCCTGCCGTGCGGAACCTCCGGATGCGTCATCAGATACTCCGCCGCAGTCAGAATCTCGGCTATGCCCGCCTTGTCGTCCGCCCCCAGCAGCGACGTTCCGTCCGTCGTAATCAGCGTATGCCCCGCCAGAGCGGCAAGCTCCGGAAAATCCTTCGGGCTCAGGATCAGTCCGGCCCCACGGAGAGCAATATCCCCGCCGTCGTAATTTTCGATCACCTGCGGTCTGACATTCGCCCCGTTCATCTCCGGCGAAGTGTCCACGTGCGAGATGAAGCCGATCACCGGCGTTTCCGCCGCACACGGGCCCGTCGCCGGAATCGTCCCCGTGACATAGCCGTACTCGTCGATCTCCACCTCCGTCAAGCCGATCCGGAGCATCTCCTCCAGCAGGTGGTTCAGCAGCAGGAGCTGTTTCGCCGTCGAGGGAAACGTCCCGCCCTCTTCCGCCCCCCGGGGATCGCTCTGCGTGTCGAACGAAACGTAGCGCAATAGCCGTTCCAAAAGTTTCTCTTTCATCATCATCCGTATTTCGATTCGGCGCACCGGTTCCGCTCCCGCCTGTGCCGGAAAGGGAACCGTGCCGCCTGTACACTCAGAAATAAAGGTCCCGTTCCCCCCGCCGTATCCGTTCCAGCCGTTCGTGTGTCAGCTTCGCCGAGGCTGCCGGCAGCC
>NZ_CANQYJ010000032.1 GCF_947628055.1 uncultured Rikenella sp. | reverse complement strand
ACAGGATTTTTATCTCTCTCTGAAGGAGGAGTACGGTTTGCGCCGGCCGGTGGTGTCGTGGGCCGGGGCGGGGGTGCGACCGGCGTCTCTGCCTCCGTCGATGCTGGGCCGGGCTGCTTCTTTGTTAGTGCGGTTGCCGCTTTTGGCGGGGCCGGTGAAAACGGCTGCCGTCGGCGGGATGGGGGCTTTGCGCGAGCTGTTCGGCCATGTCGAGGCGGGAGTGAGTCCCGAAAAAGTGGATTTGCGGATCGTCAATTTCGTGATTCCGCTGCTCACGGCTATGGGGCGAGAGACGGGAGATATGGCTTTGCAGGAGCAGGCGCTGGCTCTCTACGATGAGGTGGCGCCGGAGGTGAACCGGTACACTCGGCTGTGGTCGGAGGCTTTCGATCTGCGGAGTGCGTTCGATTCGCAGGGGGTGATTCAGCTGTGCACGGAGTATTGTGCCCGGGAGCGGTGTGCGGAGTGTCCGGTGGGGACGTTGCGGCTGGTCCGTTTATGGCGGGAGTTGCGGGATCAAAAGAGTTTTGATTCCATATATTGATATGTCGGATATGTGTTCCGGCGCCGACATTCCCCGGTCGGCTCTGTGCCGGGAAAAGCGGCGGCGCAAACCCGTGGAACCGAAAAGCGTGGCGGACACGAACGATAAGGTTCGTGTCCGCCACAATTTGCACCTGCCGCCCCGCCGTCTATTTTATGTTCCGCGTCACCGGCAGGGCCGACCGCCGTCCCGCCAGGTCGTTCAGCGTCCGCACAGAAATGCCCAAAGCTGCCATATCCTCCGGAATATCCTCCGTGAAGTTCAGCACCACCGTCTTGGATTCCCCCGGCAGCAGATCGAAATAGGCATCCGACGGATTGTCCTGCACCGCCTCCGCCTCGAACAGCACCGACTTCAATAGCTTGTTGGCCGTCAGCACCGCCTCCACACTCCTCGGCCCCGTCTGCCGGTAGGAGACCGTATAGTCCGCCTTCGGCAAAGCCAGCTCCTTGAACGGCACGAACCAGTAGATCGACCGCAGCGTATCCCCCCCGATCGTCCCGTCCGCCACCAGGCACACCCCCCGCCCGTCGTTCAGCCCGCGCAGGAGCTCCGCATCCGTACAGCGCAGCAGCTCGAGGTTGGAATTGGCCGCCACCTCCGCCCGCAAAACCGAATCCCACAGCACCTCGCCTCCGAAATCCATCAGCCGCAGCGACACACTCCCCGTTTGCGGTTGAAGTCGGTCTGTAATCCCCCACAGCACCGCCGTCGCCGTCGAGTCGACCCGCTCGAACGAAAGCAGCGTCGGAGCGAAGCTCCGCCGTGCATAGTATTGCAGCGCCTTCCACCGATACCGGCTGTCCATCGAGCTCCACGAGATCGCCGGATAGCAGTCGTTCAGCTGCCAGTACATCGTTCCCTGGTTGAACGGCCGCTTGCTGCGGTGCCCCTCCATCGCGATCTTGATCCCCTCGGCCTGGAGCAGCTGCGACAGGTAGACATACGTCCGGAAATCATCCTTGACCAACGGCAAGTCGCGCGCCATGTACTCTTCCAAAAGCCGGTACCCCTTCGGCGTCTTCTGGTGCATCACCATCGCCCGCGAATAGAGCCGCATCTCCTCCGGACGGAAATACTCCCGGTAAGTATCGTAGCACGGCAGCGACACAAAACCGTATTCGTTGCTGAACCGCCCCGGCTTGTCCTTGTAGACCGAGAACGGCTCCTCGTCGTGGAACACCCCCCAGTAGTGGACATCCCCCTTGATCCGGCTCAACGGATTGCCGCGCCCGTACATCGGCGAGCTGGGATGATACGGCCGTTCGCCGTCCTCCTCGGCCACCGCCTCAGCCAGTATGCCGCGGAAAATCGTATCGATCCCGTGCCTGATCTGCGCCTGTTCCGTGGAGTCCCAGCTGTAAGCCCGCTGGTACCCCCAGTGGTGCCACGCTTCGTCGATCTCGTTGTTGCCGCACCAGACGGCCAGCGACGGGTGGTTCCTCAAGCGCCGCACATTGTAGACCGCCTCGCGCCGCACATTATTGAGGAATGCCGTGTCCCACGGATAGAAAGCGCAGGCGAACATGAAATCCTCCCACACCATGATCCCCCGCTCGTCGCACAGGTCGTAGAACAAGTCTTCTTCATAAATCCCCCCGCCCCAGATGCGCAGCATGTTCATGTTCGACGCCACCGCCGTCCCGACGATCGCCTCGTAGCGCGCCGTGTCGACCCGCGGCAGGAACACATCCTGCGGAATATAGTTCGCCCCTTTGACGAAGCACGGCACGCCGTTCACCACGAACTGGAAGCTCGCTCCCTCGCCCACGCTGTCCGGTTCCTGCACTAACCGGATCGTCCGCACTCCGATCCGCTGCATGTCCCGGTCCAAGAGTTTTCCCGTTTTGTCCGTCACGAACGTGCGGACCGTATACAGATTGGCTTCGCCCATCCCGTTCGGCCACCACAGTCTCGGCCGCTCGATCGAGAAGGGAATATCCACGGTCGCCTCCGCTCCCCCGCCCGCCGGAATCATCGCGTCGGCCTGCCCGTAGACGGTGGTCGCCGCCGAGTCCGCCACGATCACCCGCACCGGAGTGCCGCCGTCCGCCGAAGCTCCTCCCCGCAGCGTCACGCGTGCCGTAAACGCTCCGCGCAGCGTGTCCTGCCGGTTCTCCCGGATAAACCGGATGCGGTCGATCGCTGCCGTGGAGTATGCGTCCAAATAGACCGGCCGCCAAATCCCCGCGGTCAGATAGCGCGGCCCCCAGTCCCAGCCGAAGTGGTACGGGGCCTTGCGCGTAAAGACACTGGTCACCCATTCTCCTTTGTCGTTGTCGTTGGGCAGTTTCACCGGCCAGGCCTGTGCCTGCGGCAAGGCGGTCTCATACGCCGGGTGGAACACCACCCGCAAGGTATTGACGCTGTCTGTCCGGAGAATGCCCCGCACCGGAATCCGCCATTCCACGAACATGTTGTCCGCCCCGCCCAGAATGAGCAAGTCGTTGAGGTAGACGTCCGCATAGGTGTCGAGCCCTTTGAACACCAACTCCTGCACCTGTTGCGCGGTAATCTCCGCTGCCGGGGTGAATTGTGTCCGGTATTCCCACGTCCGCTGGCCGATCCACTGCAAATCCGGTTCGGTGGTTCCTGCGAACGGTTCCGGAATCAGCCGCCGGGCCAGCAAGTCGGTATGCACGACGCCCGGCACGGTCGCCGGCAGCCAGTCGGGGACTATTTTTTCGGTTTGCCGGTCGGTGCGGACGGTTTCCTGCGAGGCGGCCGTATCCGGGGTGTCTGCTTCGCGAAACGCCCAGCCTTCGGCCAAGGTCTGGGTATGGCGCTGCGGTTGTTGGGCAAGGTATTGCGCCGCATCGCGCGTCCCGCAGGCGGCCAGCATCAGGGCGGCCCCGGCCAAAGGGTAGAGCAACAACAGTCTTTTCATTCGGTAAGGGTTACGTTAGAAAAACAGGTTTTCACACAAAGTTAGCATAAAACCGGGAAACGACTGTTCTCTTCCGAATTCCCCTCTGTTTTTAATGCCCCGTAAAAGCTCTGCAAATAAACCGTACGGTTAATGGACGATTGTTCCCGCGTCAGCGGTGTCCTCGGTCGCTGCGACGCGTAAGCGGCGCGGGGGGAGCGCGCCGAGGACAAAACAATGCAAACCCGGTTTTCATGGTAACGATGAGAAGCCCGGTGCCGAGCAGCACCCGATTCGGGCTGTAACTACCCGAAATTTCCCGGGCATCCGACCCAAACCGCCAGTTCGAGTAACCTGCCAGTTCGAGTAACCCCTGAGACGAAGAGCGAATAGCGCGGTTCCGGGGAACCGCCGGCCTTGCACGCTGGTACAGAAGGCGCCACCCCCGGAGCACGCAGGCCGAACCGAAAAATAGCTTAGCTTGTGATCTCACCGTGTCGGGTCAGAAAAACTATGCGACTATATACTTCATTGTACCCGCATTTTTATTAACCATTTTTCAGTTCGCGCGAAATGCCGCCCGACAGAATCGAGCCTTTTCCTCCACCAACACGACCCTCGCAAACTCGAAAGAACAGTACAATAAATCGCGAGAAAATCCCTGCCGGAGAAAAAAAGATTAACCCGACCGATTCAGTAATGCAATATCCGCCAGGACGACGGATAGAGATTATTGCAGCGGTTTCCGATCCGCTTGGCCCAGCCCAGTGCGACACCCCGATGCGTCACCAAGTTCAGCCCCTCCGAAAAAGAAGCTGCCGACAGCAAAGACATCGACACCCCCTTGCGCAGATACTCCATCGCCGCCTCGACCGGCAACTCCGCCACCGCCAGCGCAGAGTGGTTCAACCCGTGATATAACGCCAGCGCATGCCCCGGTTTCAAGGTGCCGCGAATCAGCTCCCCCAGTTGCACCCCCGAGTAGAGCAAGCCGAAACGGCCGCCCAGCAAAGCCGATACCGCGTCGTAAAGCGCCGGTGAAAAACCGTACACCGCCCCGTCTCCGCCCGTCGCGAAACATTCTATCCCTTTTGTGCCGTCGATCCACCGCTCCGCTTCGCGCCAGTCGGTTTTGGACAACCGTGTCAGCCCTTTTGCGGTTTTCAATCTCCCCACAGAAGCCGCTGCGCCCGATTTACGAATCGCCGCGGCGAAAAAACCCTCGCTTCGTACCTGGTGCGGATAGAAATGCCACCCCGCCGCCACCCCGCCGAAGAAACCCGGAACGATCCCTTCCGGAATCCCGTCGAACGACAAGATTTCACCTCCCAACTCCTCCGCGATCCACCGTACATTCTCCTCATCCTCCGCCGCATTGAACGTGCACGTGCTGTAAATCATCACGCCGTCCGGCCGCAACGCATCCCACACATCGCTCACGATCCGCCGCTGGCGCGCCGCGCACAGCTGCACATTTTCCGGCGACCACTCCGCCCGCGCTCCGTAATCCTTGCGGAACATTCCCTCCCCGGAGCAAGGCGCGTCCACGACAACGACATCGAAAAATCCCGGAAGCCGCTCTCCGAAATCCTTCGGATCGCTCGAGGTCACCGCGACATTCCCCGCCCCCCATTTCTGTACATTCCCGACCAATATTTTCGCCCGCGACCGGATCACCTCGTTGGCCACGACCACGCCGCCGGCACCCGCGACCGAAGCGATATGCGTCGTTTTCCCGCCCGGCGCCGCGCACAAGTCCAGCACGCGCAAAGAACCGGCGGAATCCGCGAACAGCCGCCGCAGAAGCCATCCGACGAACATCGAGCCCGCCTCCTGCACATAATACGCTCCGCCGTGGAATGCCGGATCGGCAGTGAAAACCGGCCTTTCCGACAGATAATAGGCTTCGCCCGGCTCTCCCCACGGCACGGGCTCTGCAGCCGGGAACCGCTCCGGCCGACCGCATCGTTTATAGGGGTTGAACCGCACGCTGACCGGTACGTCCGCATCGAGACTGGCGGCCAGCCCCGGCACGGCTGCCGCCACGGTGTCGACGAAAGCCGCCGGAAGCGGCACATAGTTCCTGTTATTCGCCTGCGCCATGAATCTGTTTCTGGATACGCACGAGGATCGCCTCCCGAGCCTGCGGATCGGTCACGAAATCCTCCCGGTCGACATCCACGATCAGTTTCGGCCCGTCGTAGGTTCCGATCCACTCTTCGTACAGCTGGTTGAGGCCTTCCAGGTAAGTCTCTTCGATCGAGGCTTCGTACACCCTGCCGCGCCGCTGGATCTGGCTGACGAGGGTCGGCACGGAAGCGCGCAGATAGATCAGCAGGGCCGGCCGCAGCAGGTTGGCCACGGTGAAGCTGTAAAGCTGCATGTAAGTGTTGTAGTCTCGTGACGAAAGCAGTCCGGCATGGTGCAGGTTGGTGGCGAACACTCTCGCATCTTCGTAGATGGTTCTGTCCACCACCACATGTCTGTCGGCCGGCAAAGCGGCGATGCCGTCGATCTGCCGCTGCCGCTTGCCGAGAAAATAGACTTGCAGGTTGAAGGCCCACCGCTTCATGTCTTCATAGAAGTCTCCGATATACGGATTTTCCGACTCTTCGTACTGGGCCTCCCAACCGAGCCGCCCGCTGAGCAGTTCGGTCAGGTAAGTCTTCCCGCTTCCTATATTGCCGGTGATCGCTATATACATTTTCGTCTCTGTTTTTGTCCGTTCGTCGTATTTTGCATCGTGCCGTCCGGGGCCGCGCGTCTCGCCGGCTGTCTTTATCCGGGCGGCACGGAAAGAACGAGGACGGTAACGCAAGGCGGCGGCCATGCGCATACGAACGGTTTAAAGCGTTGCAATGCGTAAGATCAGTTCGCGGAGCAGCTCTCCGTGTTCCGCCGAGCCCGCATTCATCCCTTTCGATTTCATGTCGTACTCCCGCAGCCAGCCTAAGATCGCAAAAACTTTGGCGTTCGGATAGTTCGCCGACGCTCCGATGTATTCTTTGGCAAAAAATGGCGAGGGGAGTTTCAGCAATCTCGCGATTTCGGTATCGGACAAACCCGCCATGGCCGGCCGTCCCTGCTTCTGGTTCTCCCACTTGGCGATCCCCAGCGTCACGATGCGCTGGAAATGACTGAAAAGCGTGGCGATGGTCACCGTGAGCGGATTGCCTTTCGGATCGGCGGCGAAATGGTCGGCGATCATCAAGGCCCGCGCCATATCCCGTTCCGAGAGGGCGCGGGTCAGTTCAAAGTTGTTGAAATCCTTGCTGATGCCTATGTTCTGTTCGATGTCCGCCGCCGTAATTTCCCGTGTCCCTTCCGGCAGCCGGGTGAACAGTTTTTCGACTTCGTTGTCGATTTTCTGGAGTTCCGTCCCCAGGTGGTCTGCGATCATCTGCACGGCTTTCGGCTCGATCCCGCACCCCCGCGATGCGAAAAGCCCGCGGATCCACCCTTCCATTTCATAGTCTCGCGGAGCGGAGCTTTCCAGCACGACCGTTCCTTTGCATCCGGTCAGCTGTTTGTAAACCGCCGAGCGTTTGTCGATGCTCTTTCCTTTGCAGCAGATCACCAGCACGGTGCTGAGGAGCGGCTGCCGGGCATAAATCCCCAGGGCGTCGAACCCCCGGAGCGTCTGCGCCTCCCGCACGATCACCACCTGCCGCGCGCTCATCATCGGATACCTCCGGCACAGCGACACCACGGCTGCGCCGTCCGTGTCTTTGCCGTAAACCACCGTCTGGTTGAACTCCCGCTCCGCGTCGCTCAGCGCATGGGCGGCGATATATCCCGAAATTTTGTCGGTATAGAATCCTTCCTCCCCCATCAGCAGGTAGATCGGGGCATAGGCGCCCTTTTCCAGCGAGGCCATGATTTGCTCCGCCTGCCGCTGCACGTCCTTGAAACTTTGCTTTGCCATATCCGTTCAAAGGTAACATTTTTCCCGGAGCCGGGAAACTGCCGTTTCCGGAAACAGGCGGGTACGAAAACGGGCGGGTACGAAAACGGGCGGGTACGAAAACGGGCGGGTACGAAAACGGGCGGGACGAAAACGGGCGGGTACGAAAACAGGCGGGTACGAAAACAGGCGGGTACGAAAAATCCCTTTCCATACATAATGGAAAGGGATTGGTATGTGCCGTAACGGAGTAAAGTAAGGCAAAACAACCGGCCCGCTTAAAGCCGCCCGCTTCGCGGACATGCTGTATGTATGCGGAATATCCGCGGAGCGTAATTTTCCCCCCTATATATCGGAACCTACTCTGCCGGAGTTTCCGCCGGAGTTGTCTCTTCCTGAGGTGTCGGAACCGTTCCCGCATTATTCTGCAACTGGAAATTCTGTATCGGTGCCGCCTGGTTCTCGATAGCCTGCTGCAAAGCGTCATTGCTCCGGGTAATGTCCGCACGCGGCATCGCCATGGTCGCCGCCAAACTGAGTACCACGATCGCAACGGCAAGCCCCCAGGTCAGTTTTTCGAGAAAATCGGCCGTCTGGCGCACCCCCATCACCTGATTGGAAGCCCCGAAATTGGCCGCCATCCCGCTCTTGGGATTCTGGGCCAGTACGGAGAGGATGATCAGGAAACTGGCGATAATGATCAGGACAATGAAAAAAACGTACATAATCGTTGTCTGTATGAAGTGATATTCGTGTATCGGAATCCTACCGACCGCTGCGACAAGCCTGCAAGTCCGCGATCAGGTGTGCAAAGTAAGCGCTTTTTTCCGGATATTTCAAACTCAATCTGTAATAAATTTCAATGGCCCGGTCGGTCTGTCCCTGCGCCATATAGATTCCGGCCAGCGTTTCGGTGGCGATCTCCCCGTCGTCGGTCACCGAATCGGCCGAAATGTCCTCCTGCGGATCATCCCGGCCCGGAGGCGGCGGCACGATCCGTTCCGCTGCATCTCCGCCGTTGAGAAACTCATCGATCACGCTGACCGTGTCGGGCCGTTCCCGGCAGCCGGCATCCTGTCCGGACGCGGAAAAACCATACTCCGCCGCCTGGCCAAAGGCAGGCTCGTCCAACAGCAGCCGCGGGTAAGGGTGCACGAACAGCCGTACATCCGCCCGCCGCAATGCCCGGCTGTACCCCGCCGGATCGCTCTCGCGCAGCGAACGCAGCTCCATATACCGCCCCAGCGAGAACCACGGATAGGCTTTCACCAGCTCGTGCAGCTGGGCCGACACGCCCGGCCCGTCGAGCAGGGTGTAGTCGTCGAGATAGGCTCCGATCGGAATTTCCATTACCAGTTGGATAAGGCTTCGTTGAAAATGTCGTCCACCAGTTTGTCGACGATCTCCGGGATCAGCGTCCCTTCGGCCTGGGTCAGCAGCACGGTGGTGTTGTAGTCGCCGTAATTGCTGAAGGTCTTTTCGAAATTGAACTGCGGTTCGGCTTTGTTGACGAATTTGACTCTGACGGTGATGGTCAGCCGGTTCTGCATGGCGTATTCGTCGCCGGAAATGGCCACCGGGTCGGAGCTGTAGCCTGTGATCTCGCCCGAAAAAGCGAGGTCGCCGTCTTCGGGCACCACTTCCAGCCGCGTCTGGCTGGCCAGTTTCTGGGTCAGGGCGTCGGTGAGGGTCGGGCTCAGGATCGGAGCCACCATGGCGGCCATGTTGTTGAAGTAGCCGACCGAAACGGTCTTGCTCAGGGCGTAGTTCACCGATGCTCCCGAAAAGGAGTATTTCACCGAGCAGCCGCTGCCCGACAACAAGGCGGCGCAGAGGGTCAGCAGGACGGTTATGCGTTTGGTTTTCATTCGTGTCAGTCGGATGTCGGGCGCAGGTCTTCGTCTCGTATACCGAGTTCCTTGATCTTGCGGTATAAAGTGCGCTCCGAGATAAAAAGTTCTTTGGCGGCTTCTTTGCGTTTCCCTCGGTGTTTTTTCAGTGCCCGGACGATCGCTTCGCGCTGGGCTTCCTCTTTGGTCTGCGGGGCCGGTCGGGAGGATTCCGCCGGAACGGTCTCTTCCACCGAAATTTCTTCGGCTGCCGCGGTCTCTATGTAAGAGTCGTTTCTGGGCTGGGCGAAAGCCGTCGGGAGGATCGGCTCGCCGATCTTGACCGGCAGCGACGAGGGATAGGAGACCGAATGCCCTCCTCCGTGATGTTGTCCGGCACTCAGTTCGGCCACCATCCCTTTGAGTTCCGACACTTCGCCGCGCAGGTCGAAAAGGAGTTTGTAGAGAATATCCCGTTCGGTGGTGTTCCCGTATTCCCCTCCCCGGTCTGCGGCCGGCAGCGGAATGAGCTGTCCCCCCGCTGCCGGAGCCGTGTAATCCGGCAGGTAGCGCATCAGGATGTCCGGGTCGATCTCGCGTTTTTCTTCGACGGCGGATATTTGCTCGGCCACGTTTTTGAGCTGCCGCACGTTTCCGGGCCAGCCGTAGCTTTCGAGCATCTGCCGGGCCTCCGGTGTCAGGGCGATCGGGGGCATGCGGTACTGTGTGGCGATGTCCGTTGCGAATTTGCGGAATAGCAGATGGATGTCTCCTTTCCGCTCGCGCAGCGGAGGTACGGTGATCGGCACGGTGTTGAGCCGGTAATAGAGGTCTTCCCTGAACCGTCCCGCTTCGACGGCGAGCCGCAGGTTCACGTTGGTCGCCGCCACGACCCGCACGTTGGTCTTCTGTGCCTTGGACGACCCGACGCGGATAAATTCGCCGCTTTGCAGTACGCGCAGCAATCGCACCTGGGTGGTCAGCGGCAGTTCGCCTACTTCATCTAAAAAGATCGTCCCTCCGTCTGCGACTTCAAAATATCCTTTCCGGCTGTCCGTAGCTCCGGTAAAGGAGCCTTTTTCGTGTCCGAACAGTTCGCTGTCTATCGTTCCTTCCGGTATGGCGCCGCAGTTCACGGCGATGTAGTTCCCGTGTTTGCGGGCGCTGTATGCGTGGATGATCTGCGGGAAAAATTCTTTGCCCACGCCGCTCTCGCCGGTGATCAGCACGCTGAGGTCGGTGGGGGCCACGCGCAGGGCGACTTCCAGCGCCCGGTTGAGGGCGGGGGTGTTGCCGATAATGCCGAATCTCTGTTTTAAGCTTTGCAGTTCCATAGGTTGTCAGGACAAAGATAAGGTTTTTTGTCGCTTGCCTGTCACGGGGCCGGAAGTCGGGAACTTAAAATGTCGATCTGGCATAATTGTTGAATTTCCGATGTCGTATTATTCACTAAAATCAAATATCATGCAAGATGTTTTCTTGGCTCGGATGGAAAGTGCGCGCAGTGCGGTGAAGAACTGGTGGCTGCTTTTGCTGCTGGGGATCGCGGTCTTCATCGTCGGGATCGTTATTTTCACTTATCCGGGGGTCAGCTATGTGGCGATGTCGGTGACTTTCGCTGTCTTGATCTTAGTGTCGGGGGTGATCAATATCGCGCTGGCGGCTTCCAACAGGAATGCGGCGATCGGGAAGGGGTGGCTGTGGGCCGGAGGTGTCGTGGAGGTGCTGATCGGGCTGCTGTTGATGTTTTATCCTTCGATCTCGGTGGCTACGCTGCCTGTTTTTCTGGGGTTCTGGCTGATGTTCCGCAGTTTCGGCCTGATCGGTTCGGGCAGTGATTTGATGTCGATGAGGGTGCCGGGCGGGGGCTGGACGGTTTTCGTGGGGGTCTTGCTGCTGATCTGTTCGGTGCTCATCCTGGCGCAGCCGCTGCTGTTCGGTATCGAGGCGGTAGTGATTTGGGTGGGGGTTTCGTTCCTTGTGGCGGGTATTTCGATGGCGGTCTTCTCGCTCGAACTGAAAGGCCTGCATAAACATTTCTCGGAATAGCTGTCGGGGTTTCTCGCTACCCGAGATAACCGTAGGTTTTATTGTACGTGCATGAGAGGGTACTGTTCTCTTTGTTCACAAAGAGAACCAGAAAACCGACGCAGCAGCCGAGCGCCGTCGAGCTTGCTCGAACGGCCGAGGCGCCAGGAGGAAGGCGAAGCCAAACTTTTTGAGATGCTAACGCATCTCTTGAGCCTGCCGGGTATCCTTGTCTTGATTCTCTTGGGGTGTGAGCAATAGCGGGCTATTGAGTACCGTGCTTTATGCCCGCTATTGCCACACCCCAAAGCAAACGCAATACAAGAGGACTGCGGAGCCTAAGGATTAGGGTAGTTACAGCCCGGAAAGCCCCTGTGGGGCCTTTCTTTTCAAAGAAAGAACAGTCACTCACAGAACAGTGCAAAATAAACCTGCGTTAATACGTATAATATCTGGCCGCTTTGCGTGAAGTCCGGTTCACAGTCCGTTGCTCGCACCGCTTGAAATTCCGCTTGCGGCTCGTGAAAAAGTTGAGCCCCAGGCTCACGTTCGTCCCCCGCGCCCGCGACAGCGAGAATGCAGGGATGATATTATCCGCCGCCAAGTAAAGCTGGAATTTGCCCGCCGTCATCACCACCCCCAGCCCCACATTTACCGGATTATTCGACTTGTACGTGTAATTCGCCATCAGTTGCCACGTCCCCGTCCGCGTACAATAGGTGTAACCCGCCGACACCGCATAATGCAGTTTGCCGTGATACGGGATCATCCCTACAAAGCCCGCACTCACATGGTGCCGCATATACGGCCCCAGCGCATAGTCCGCCGCCGCCTGGAACGTCACCGGCAGCATCTGCGTAAAACTTCCCGCCACCGTATCCGCCCGCAGCGTGCGCGAAAGGTCGGTGTAGGCAGAATCGAGCACATGCCCGATCGAAGTCGTACCGTTGAGCAGCCCGCTGAGACCGTCCACCCCGTAAAATTCATACTCCCGCCCTTCGCTGTGAGTGCGGATCACCGACGAATTTTTCTTGTTCCAGAACACCGCCCCCAAATCCGCCACACTGAGCCCGGCATGCAGCCGCCGGTCGTCCGACTCATACGCCGCTCCCAGATCGAATGCAAAACCCGGATTACTCCCTATGTTCTTGAACATATCTTTGAACAGATCACCCGTGCCGTGCGTGAAATCGACATTGCCACCCCGCAGGGTATAATCGCCCGATACGACATACCGGTCGTACTCCTTGCGCACATCCACTTCCAGCCCCGAACTCTGGATCGACATCAGCCCGTTGACGTACTTGAGCCGCCCGCCGACCCGCCAGTTCCGGTCGAGGTCGCGCGTATAACTGACGCCCAGTTCGACCCACCCGACTGCATTCGGGGTCATATCTATGTCGAATGTCTTGTACTCGTCGATCGGATTGTCGAGGATCATCCCGAACAGTCCTTCCGGCAGCGAGGTCCCGATATGCGCCCGCGTCCGCAAGGTCACTCCCATGTAGTCTTTCGGCCCCACGAAAAAGCCGGTGTTCACCAGATCCAGATTGAACCGCATCAATGTCAGGTCACTGCCCCGCGTAGCATCGATCAACGCTGCGGTATTCAGGTATTTGACGCCGGCGTCGTCTTTTTCGATCACTTTGTCATAGCTGAAACTGTTATCGAAACTGGCGGTGAAACTCCCGAACAGGGGAATCGTCACGAATCCTCTCGACGGCCGCATCGCGGGATTGGCCAGCATCGACTGGGGCAGGTCGCGCGCCGTGAGGGTGAAATGATCCTGAGCTGCCGTATATGTCACGTTGCCGAAGACCAGGAGGGAAAAAAGTAGATATAAACGTTTCATAAGTGGTCTTGCAAAAGGGTTTGCGCGATTTCTCGGTCGCAAACCGGTTAAAATTTATCGTAGGTTTATATTGCACTGTGCCGGATGGAACTGTCGCTTTCTTGAAAGAAAGCGACGCAAAGAACTTTTGAGATAGCTACGCTATTCCTTAGGCTCCGCAATCCTCTTGCATTGCGTTTTCTTTGGGCTGGAGCAATAGACCGCTCTTTATATTGCGATCTTTCGGATCGCCGACCTCCGCGGTGCCGCCGGGTACTCCGACCGGGAGTTTGCTCAGCCTTAGGGGTGGGTGCGAGGTCGAACTGAGGTGCAATAGAGCGGTCTATTGTCCCGGCCCAAGAGGATCGAGACCAAGAGTACCCGGCAGGCTCAAGAGATGCGTTAGCATCTCAGAAAGTTTTTCTGGTTCTCTTTGTTCACAAAGAGAACAGTTCACTCCCAGGGACACGTACAATAAAACCTACGATTAACAAACGATCACAGCCCGCACGGAAATACAAAACAACCCAGAGAACAATCCCGCCCGTTATTTCGGGTTGACCGTGTAGTCGAGCTTCACCCCCGCCACAATACGGAGATCCAGCTCCGCCGGCGAGTATATTCTGGCCGACGTCCGCTCCGCCGCCCCCAGCGTCGAAGCCGTCAGCTGCAGGAACAACTTGTCAGCCTTCAGTAACAAATCGATCTTATCCGCCGGGAGCGACCGCGAAATCAAGTTCGTCGCATCGACGACCCCCGGAAGGAAAGCCGGATCGTCCGGCGGCAGGTTGTTCTCCGACGACGGAAACCGCACCGGGTCGTCGAACAGCGGCACCGACACCCCGCTGCCCGGCTCCCGCACCGACACGACGATCGACAAATCCAGCGGCAAACGATTGACACCCGACAGCGTCAGCGTCAAATCCTCATAATCGATTTTGTCTTTGTCTAACTTATGCAAATCCACCTCCAGCTCCTGGTCGAACGCCACACGATCCAGCACCCCCTCCAGCGGCAGTTCGACCGTGAACACACCCCCCAGCGAGTCCGCCGCCCCCATGCTGTTATGCGCAGGCGCCACATAATCCGGGTCGCCCAAATCCGCCGCCGTGGGATTCAGCAGCGTATTCACATCCACGGAAAGCTCCCGGAAATCCTGGGTCAGCGCATCAGTCAGCCCGCTGCCGCTCACCGTCATATCGTTGTCGACAACCACCCTCGTCACCGCCCGCGGCGCAATACGGATAAGCCTTCCGTCCAGCCCCGGCTTGAGCTCCACCGGCACCCCGTCCACCCGCAAAGCCTCTATATCGGCCATCAGCGGGGCATTGTATTCGTTTTTCAGCAAAAAGACGACCTCCGGCCGGTCGAAACGGACATAAGCCGCATCCTGGACGAAATCGCTCAGCTCACCCGCCGAAATCGTCCGTGAAATCCGGCTGATTTCCTTACGTCCGAAGAAACCCGCGATATAATCGATCTCCCCTCCGTTCACATCCACCCCGCCGGCCAGCGCCGCCATCTGCGGCACACGCCCCTCGAAACAGACCGTGATCCGGTTCCCGGCATCCGGCACTAACATGTAATCCGGCCCGAGCGCCAACGGTTCGCCCGCCGTCAGCGTCACCGGCCCGCCGTCTTTGAGCAGATTCGGCACCACGATGCGCAGCTCCGACTTGTCATAGCCCGCCGCGCCGTCCAGCCCGTCCACCGATACGGTGAAACTCCCGCCGCTGAACACCACGGTATCGACCGTCGCCCCGTCCAACCCGGTCAGCTCGAACGACTCGGTCACCCGGCCCTGCGGCAGGTCGATGAAGCCGCCCTCGGCCGGCAGCGCAGGCAATACCTTATACAAATCGAAATGCTGGACGGGGATTTCCACAAGCGAAGCCCCCACCTCCGGCCCCGACAGGGTCAGTTCGGTATCGTCCGTGAACGTCAGCACCCCGTCCGGCCCGACCTGCATATTCTTCTCGATTCCGGCCAGGTCGAACAGCGACGAGTCGGTGACCGCCACACTCCCGACCGGCAAAGTCGCATCCGGTCGGACATGGATATTTTCAAACATCCCTTTTTCGGCGCATCCCGCCGCCAGCGCGACGGCCGACAAAAGACAAAGCATCCGTTTATTCATAGGCATGGCAAGGCCTTTCAGCCCGTTTAACACGGCAAAGATAGGCTTTTTTGGCCCGTGTCCAATCTCTGCGGGGAAGGCCGTGCCGCAAAATCGGACGAAAACCGCGGTTTGTTGCGGGAAAAGGTTATATTTGTGAAAGTACTCATCATCCAATCCAGAACCCTTATGAACCGTTCCCCGAACACCTCTTCTTCCGTCCCGATCCTGGTGGAGCGGGACGCCTGGCTGCAACCGGCAGCGGCGGAAATCACCGCGCGGGGCCGCCGCTTCGCCTCGCGCCTGAACGACATACGCAAATGGAGCCGCTCGCTCTCGAACTATGCGAACGCCCACCTTTATTTCGGCATCCACTACGATCCGGTGCGCCGGGGCTGGTGGTTCCGCGAGTGGCTGCCGGGGGCGAAAGAAGTTTTCCTGTTCGGCGACTTCAACGACTGGGAGCGGACACAGTATCCGGCCGAGCTGCTGCCGGACTCCAACGGCGTGTGGTCGCTCTTCCTGCCGGACGCGACCACCCAGGGAAAACTGCGGCACGGCTCGCGGATCAAGATGTATGTCCACGGGGCGGACGGCCAATGGATGGACCGCATCCCGGCCTACATTCGGCGCGTGGTGCAGAATGAAACCTCCAAGGACTACAGCGGGCAGGTGTGGGAGCCGCCCACGCCGTTCGACTGGTCGGGAGACAATTACAATCTGAATATCTACACCGCAAAAGACGGGGGGGCGCTGATCTACGAGGCGCATGTGGGCATGGCCCAGGAGCGGGAGGGGGTGGGGACTTACGATGAGTTCACCGACCTCATCCTGCCGAAAATCAAGAAATTGGGGTACAACACCGTGCAGCTGATGGCGGTGGCCGAACACCCCTACTACGGGAGCTTCGGGTATCATGTGAGCAATTTCTTTGCGCCGAGTTCGCGCTTCGGCACGCCGGAAGACTTGAAACGGTTGGTGAAACGGGCGCACGAACTGGGGATCGGGGTGATTATGGACCTGGTGCATTCGCACTATGTCAAAAACACGAACGAGGGGATCAACCGCTTGGACGGCACGGACTGCCTCTATTCGGTTCCGGGGCCGGAAGGGGAGCATCCGCAGTGGGACTCGATGCTGTTCGACTACGGAAAGTACGAGGTGCAACATTTCCTGCTCTCCAATATCAAATACTGGCTCGACGAATTCCATTTCGACGGATTCCGGTTCGACGGGGTGACGTCGATGCTCTATCATCACCACGGGGTGAATGCGCCGGAGTGGGGATTGGATGCCTATTTCGGCGGAGCGGCCAATAAAGAGGCGATCCTCTACCTGACTTTGGCGAACGAACTGGTGCACGAACTGCGACCGGGGGCGATCACGATTGCCGAGGACGTGAGCGGCATGCCGGGCGTGACGGCGCCGATCCACGAAGGAGGCATGGGGTTCGACTACCGGTTGGGGATGGCGATTCCGGACTTCTGGATCGAATACCTCAAGGATGTGCCGGACGAGAAGTGGGATTTGCACCGGATGTGGGAGGTGCTCTGCAACCGGCTGCCGGGGGTAAGGACGGTGGCCTACTGCGAGTCGCACGACCAGGCGCTAGTGGGCGACAAGACGATCGCCTTCCGCTTGATGGACAAGGAGATGTACTTCTCGATGAACCGAGAGTCGGAAAACCTCGTGGTGGATCGGGGCATCGCGCTTCACAAGATGATCCGGCTCATTACGTCCACCTTGGGGGGCGAGGCGTACCTGACGTTTATGGGGAACGAATTCGGCCATCCGGAGTGGATCGACTTTCCGCGGGAGGGGAACGGCTGGAGCTATGCCCATGCGCGGCGGCAGTGGTCGCTGGCCGAGGCGGACTACCTGCGGTATATCGACCTCGTGCGGTTCGACGAAGCGATGGTGGCGCTGCTCAAACGGTACAAGATCCTGAGCGCAGGATACGGCTACCGGCTCCAGGTGGACGAGACGAACCAAACGCTCGTCTATGAACAGGGGGGGCTGCTGTTCGTCTTCAACTGGCACCCGTGCGCCAGTATTCCCGACTACGAAGTGCCGATGCCCGGGCCGGGCAAGTGGCGGGTGATCCTCAGCAGCGACGACGCTGCTTTCGGCGGGCAGGGACGCGTGCGGGGGGGGGAGGAGAGCTGCGAATACTTCACCTACGCCCGCACCGACGCCGACGGAATCACGCGGAACTACATGCGGATATACAACGTCAGCCGGACAGCCGTGGTTTTTGAACGGGTGGATTAGAAATGGCGGGAAATTTTATGCTAAATTTACGGCCGGAGACTACTTGACACCACACGATTTTATTCACCTTAACCCATTTTTCTGTTTTTATGAAAGCCAGAAGGTTGTGTGGAGCCGCTTTGGCAGCGGTCGCTTTATTCTTCGGGAGTTGCAAAGACAAATCCGGCCCGCAGGAGCCGTACCTGACCACCGATCCGGCCGAGGTGCTGCCGTTAGAGGCGGGAGCAGCGAACGGCACGGTGACGGTTTCGACCAATCAGCCCGTGTGGAACTTCGCGGTCGAGGAGGGCAAAGCGTGGTGCACGGCCTCCAGATCGGGCAATACCCTGACGGTGCAGGCCGACTTCAACCGCGCCGAGGCGGAACGCACGGCGGTCATCACGCTGACGGCGGGAACGCAGGATCAGAACGATCGGGTGACCCGTACCGTGACGGTGCGTCAGGCAGGGACGGTCAACCGGGCGGCGCAGCTGCTCGACCGGGCAGCCTATTACGAAAAGTACCCGACCGACCTCACGGCGGGGACTGCCGGAAAGATCACGGTGGCGAGCAGCGCCATACCGCTCTATTTCTACGGCTGGGGCAGCGACAAGGACTATACATTCAGCCTCGATTTCCCGGCAGCGGGAACGAAGAGTTTCCGCCGGGCGATCCTCTCGTACCGGATGGGCGGCATGAACGGCGGGCCGAACGACTGGGACTACACTACCCAGATTTTCGTCAGGGACAAGACGACGGGCGGCTGGTATGAGCTGACGCGGGCCATCACGCCTTACGGAGGCAGCTTCGGCGCCACATGGGAAAAGACTTTCTACATGGACGTGACCGAATACCTGCCGATGCTGGCCGGGACGACGGAGTTCCGGATCTATTTCGACGGCGACTGGGGCGGCCCGGCATCGACCGGCAAGCGGCATACCGTCACGCTGACCTTCGACCTCTACGAAGGGGAACCCGAACGGAACACGGTGTGGACGGCGAAGGTGTACGACAGTCACGAAAACGACAACACGGGCTACCGGAGATGGGGCTACGGATTCTCGGGCGAGAACGACATCGAGGGACAGAAGCGGCTGGGCGAGCGTACTTTTACGGTACCGGCCGGGGTGAAAAACATCGAGATGAAGGTGACGTTCACCGGGTATGGGCACGACCAGGGACGTTTTCCCGACCGGACGGGCTATGCCACCCGGAACTGCGCGGAGTTCGACAGAAACACCTATACGGTGACGCTCAACGGGACGTCGGCGGCTTATCCGGGAATCATTTTCGTGGAGTGCGGCGGCAACTACTCCCAGGCGGGGACTTACAACTTGGACCGGGCCAATTTCTGCCCGGGCAATCCGGCGATCGTTCATTACTGGCGCTTGATAGACGTGCCGCAGGACGGCGGACAGATGACCCTGAACCTCGATCTGGAACGCTTCATCTCCGAATTCAGCGGCCCGAAAGCCAATGACGGAGTGGCATCGTATTTCATCGAAGCGGACTTGTTCGGTTTCGACAAGTAACCCTTTGTATTCGATATTAAAAAAGCCTTTTCACAGTCCTGTGTGAAAAGGCTTTTTTGAGGGCATTTTTCCGATGAGTTTTAACAACGAGGTGTATTTTTCCGAAAATATCACCCCAAGGCGTCCCCACTTACTAAGGCACCCTTTCCCGGGGGGCGTTTCCCGGCACCATTATTCACTCTCTGAATCTTGGTGCTGTGAAAACTGTCACCCCCGGTTCGGAGTCTGGTTGGCAGCTTGTGCCGCCCGGTTCGCCTCCTGTAGCAACGATTCGATACCGGAACCTCCGGCTCCGCAAGCCAGTGCCGACGCCACCGCTGCAAACCCGGTGGCACAGCTGCTCCGCGCAGCGTTTTACGAGACCTATCCCAGCGGCATCACGGGCAACAAGATTTCCGTGTCGAGCGACGCTATCATGTTGGAGTTTTACGGCTGGTACGAGCTTTTACTCCGTATGGCAACTCGTTCGTGGCGAACTACTATTTTGATATGACGAAATACCTGCCGATGCTCCAGGGAGCGACAGAGTTCAAGGTTTACTACGGCGGTTTCGACGCGACTTCGACGCGGGCGCATACCGTCACGCTGACGTTCGATCTCTATGAAAGCACGCCGACCCGTTCGGCGGTCTATTTCGCAAAGGTGTACGGTAGCAGCCGCGACGGGAATTCGGGCTACCGGGCGCTCGAGGACTTTGGATTTCGATCCTCCGACTTTCATTTCCACCAAAACGGCGCCCAATGCAGAGGAGGTGCAATATCGTCGAGGTCGACCTCGTGGGCTATAAACTGGTTGAATGACTGTCCGGTTTCCCGATATTCCTGGAGGGAACTGTTCTTTTGGGCTTCGCTTTCCTGGCGCTGCCTCGCCGAAGCGGGGTAGTTACAGTCCATCGCCTTGTTCGAGAGCGGTTCTATACTTTAAGGATAGTTGCATTCCCCGGTTCGTATACCGAGCCGTTTCTACCCTGAATAGAATGAGCGGCGAGGAGGAAACCGGAGGTAAAAGTAAACAAAAAGCGCATCCAAGGAGGAGTATCCCCCCTTTGCCAATCCTCAGAAGCGGGGCTCGAACATTCCGCGTAGCGGGCGGGCCGGAGCCTCCGCCGGGGGATGGCTCCGGCCTGACAACAAGAGATCATCGCCAAAAAATCCTCTTGGGCGTCGTTAGACCCGCTGACGAGGGAAACGATTTTCTCCATACGCGAAAGCCCCTTCTGGAAGCGGCGCTCTTGAAATCAGTGTCTTCCTTAATTGCGGGTAGACACAGCAGACCCGGGAATGTCGCGTTTTGACTTGAGAAAACCGGGCTGAACGACCGGCTTTCGACAAGGCGAAACCGATTCCCGGCGACTTCTTTGCTTACTTTGACCTGCGGTCTTCCTCGCGCTGCCTCGGCATAGCCCGCAAGCGGTCTCTGCCCTTGGTACGCTGCTCGGTTCTTGGTCACCCAAGAAAGGAAGTGCCTCCGCGGCATGAGCGGTGAAGTGAAAAAAAGGGCCCGCCCGGAGGAGGGCAGCAAAAAAGTTTTTTTATAAAGAACAAACGTCCGCTGAGCCTTCCGACAGAAAGAAAGCTCCGCCGGCTCGAGGCGGTTATGAAAAAGTGCCTGCCCAGCATGAGCGGCGAAGCGAAAACAAAGAGCCCGTCCGGCACGAAAGCACTAAAAAATCATACGGAAGCAACGGGAACTCGAAAAGAGGAACAAGAAAAGACAACGAACCACACAAAACAGACACGAAATGGCACTGATACGCCCCCTGAACGGAATCACCCCGCAAACAGGGAAAAACTGTTTTTTAGCCGAAACCGCCGTCCTCATCGGCGACGTGACACTCGGCGACGACTGCTCGATTTGGTACGGCACAGTGCTGCGCGGCGACGTCAATCCGATCCGGATCGGGAACCGGGTCAACATTCAGGACGGAGCCGTGCTGCACACCCTGCACAAACGATCCGTCGTCGAAATCGGCGACAACGTGTCCGTGGGCCACAACGCCACCGTGCACGGAGCGCAAGTCGAACACGACTGCCTGATCGGGATGGGAGCCACCCTGCTCGACGGCGCCGTCGTACACACCGGGACGATCATCGCAGCCGGTGCGCTCGTGCTTTCAAACCAGGAATGCGAGCCGGGAAGCGTCTACGCCGGAGTTCCGGCCCGGAAAGTCAAGAGCCTCACACCGGACGAACAGCACCGCATGATCCACCTCAACGCCGAACACTACCTCATGTACGCCTCGTGGTACACCGAACCGGAGCGATAGATCAGCCTTCCGGCGCGCGGTGCCCGTTGCAAAACTCCGGTAGCGCCCATTGCGGAGCACCCTGCAGGCCTATTGCAAAACTCCCGAAAAAACGTTATATTTGCAAGTTACTAAAAATGGAACGTTAAACGAAATATGAGCGAAGAAGCGATCAACCAGCCCCGGACGGAACAGTCCGGCGACGGACAATACTCGGCCAGCAGCATTCAGGTGCTCGAAGGGCTTGAAGCGGTGCGCAAGCGGCCTTCCATGTACATCGGGGACACCGGCGAAAAAGGATTGCACCACTTGGTTTACGAAGTGGTGGACAACTCCATCGACGAAGCGATGGCCGGATACTGCACGACAATCGACGTGACCATCAACGAAGACAACTCGATTACCGTGACCGACGACGGGCGCGGGATTCCGACAGACTATCACCCGAAAGAAAAGAAATCGGCACTCGAAGTGGTGCTGACCGTTTTGCACGCCGGAGGGAAATTCGACAAAGGCTCCTATAAAGTGTCGGGGGGGCTGCACGGCGTGGGAGTCTCGTGCGTGAACGCACTGTCCACAGATCTGGAAGCCGTGGTGTACCGGCAGGGGAAAATCTTCCAGCAACGCTTCAAACGAGGCGTGCCGCAAGGAGACATCGAAGTGATCGGAACCACGGAACGCACCGGGACGACCATTACCTTCAAGCCCGACAACGAAATCTTCACCCAAACCACGACCTACAACTACGACACTCTCAATTCGCGGCTGCGGGAGCTGGCCTACCTCAACAAAGGGATACGCCTCAACATCACCGACAAACGCGACCGCGACGAAGAGACGGGAGAATACCGCCACGACAACTACTATTCGCAAGAAGGGCTCAAGGAATTCGTCAAATTCCTGGACGGCAACCGGGAACCGCTCATCGAAGAAATCATCCACATTACCGGAGAAAAAGAGGGAGTGCCGATTGAAGTGGCCTTGCAGTACAACACTGGATTCAGCGAAAACGTGCACACCTACGTCAACAACATCAACACGATCGAAGGCGGGACGCATTTGACGGGCTTTCGGCGGGGGCTTACCCGGACACTCAAAAAATATGCGGAAGACAGCGGCATGCTCTCCAAACTCAAGTTCGAGATCAACGGAGACGACTTCAGGGAAGGCTTAACGGCGATTATTTCCGTTAAAGTGGCCGAGCCGCAGTTTGAAGGACAGACCAAGACCAAATTAGGGAACAGCGAAGTGGCGGGAGCGGTGGACAACGCCGTTTCGGCGGCGCTGACCAACTACCTGGAAGAGAATCCGAAAGATGCGAAAGCGATCGTGCAAAAAGTGATCCTCGCAGCCACGGCGCGCACGGCGGCGCGGAAAGCACGGGAGATGGTGCAGCGCAAGACGGTGCTGTCGGGATCGGGCCTGCCGGGCAAACTGGCGGACTGCTCGTCGCGGGATATGGAGAAGACGGAAATGTTCCTCGTCGAAGGGGACTCGGCAGGCGGAACGGCCAAGCAGGGACGCGACCGGACGTTCCAGGCCATCATGCCGCTGCGGGGTAAGATCCTGAACGTCGAAAAGGCCTCCGACCACAAAATGTACGACAACGAGGAAATCAAAAACATTTTCACGGCGCTGGGGGTCACGATCGGGACGGAGGAAGACAGCAAGGCGCTTAATCTGAGCAAATTGCGGTACGGCAAGGTGATTATCATGACCGATGCGGATGTAGACGGAAGCCATATCGCGACATTGATTATGACCTTCTTTTTCCGCCGGATGCCGGACATCATCCAGAACGGGCACCTCTATATCGCCACTCCCCCGCTCTACTTAGTCAAGAAAGGGACTCAGAAACAGCGCTACTGCTGGACGGACGAGGAGCGCATCGCCGCTATCGAGGAGTTCGGCACCAAGGGCGTGCACACCCAGCGTTACAAAGGTTTGGGGGAAATGAACGCAGAGCAGCTGTGGGAGACCACGATGAACCCGGACACCCGGATCCTGCGCCAGGTGACGATCGAGAGTGCTGCGGAAGCGGATCGGATATTTTCGATGCTGATGGGCGACGACGTGCCGCCGCGGCGCGAATTTATCGAACGGAACGCACGGTATGCCAATATCGACGCATAGGCGGTTTGGCGGTATATCTTGCGGCGTGACGGTTCGGCCTATCTTGCGGCTTGGCCGGGTATGTCTTGCAGCTTGGCTGATATATCTTGCGATTTAGCCGATATGTCTTACGGCGTGGCCGATCTTGCGACTTGGCTGGGTATATATTGCGCTTGACCGGTATATCTTTACGGTTCGGCCTATCTTGCGGCGTGACCGGGTATGTCTCACAGTTTGGCTGATATATCTTGTGATTTGGCCGATCTTGCAACTTGCCGATATATCTTTACGAAGCGGTTATCTCTGGATGGAGATAACCGCTTTTCTTTCTGTGGCAGCCGCAACCCCGTCGCGTTCTATTTCGCGGCGGCGCAGAATGACTGGACATCTCCGCAGAACGGCGAACTTTGGCGGG
>NZ_CANQYJ010000031.1 GCF_947628055.1 uncultured Rikenella sp. | reverse complement strand
CTGCGCTCCCGCGCGGGGCCGCGTGCCCGCGGTGGGCTTGCAAAACTTCGTTTTGCCGGAACCTGCCGGGTACAAATAGCTTGTGATTCGCGCGCCAGAAAAATCATTCGGTTTCAACTTGTGTTGAAACCGTCGATTTTCCTTTTCCGGCGTGGCGCGCGGGTGCTGCTCGGCTCGCGAACCGGGAGTTTGCACCACCTTAACGGGAGGGAACCGCCCTCGGGCCGGGCGGGCCGCGGGTGCCCCCGCTGGGCTTGCGATGCTTCGCATCGCTGGGGCAGCTTCTTCCCAAGCCTAATCCGGGCCGAGAAAAACTCCAACTAAAAGCCCTCGCCAAACGAACAGGAATATAAAAACAGAACGGTTAAAAAGCGAAAGACCCGGCCTGTCACAGAGGAAAGCCGGATCTTTGCGTATCGAAATATATGTGTAGTGGCAATTCTTACAACGACAAAACAAGATCAGACCCCTCCCGAGAAAAATAAGAGGCGTAATAATAAAAAGGCGAATAAAAGCCCTCCATTACCTGATGTCCGAAAATATGTTTCATCGTGAATTCAAGCACCCGCCCCCGCGAACCGCGGGAACGACCTTGCAAATATAGTTTTTTTTTCAAAGCCGCAACATTTTTCAGAGATAATTTTTGCAATACCTCGAATATTGCGCCATCACCTTGTCCACATACCGGATCGTTTCGGAGCCGTCGAAAGCCCCGCTCCGCACCGCCTCGTCGTCCACCCACTCCGGCGTCCCCTTGAGCACGACGAACTCGCTGAGCTGCACCCACGAGTTATGGTTGGCCCCCTGTTTGACCGCCAGCCGCCTCGCATCGAGGATATGCCCCATCCCGGCATTGTAGCACGCCAGCACGATACGGATCCTGTCCTCCTCGGAAGTCGCCTGGCCGAACCGCAAGGTATTCTCGATTTTTTGAATCAGTTTCACCGCCGTAGCGATATTGGTTTTCGGATCGCTGATCTTTTCCTCCGGCACCCCGAACTCTTTGGCCACGGAACCCATCACCTGCATCAGCCCCTGCGCCCCGCGGTGCGAGCGAGCATCGGGGTCGAAACGCGACTCCTGGTGAGCGATCGCCGCCAGCAGCCGCCAGTCCATCCCCGCCTGTCCTGCGATCTGACGCATGATCGGGTCGTAAGGCGAGATCTGGCCCCGGCTGGCGATCTCCAGCTCCTCGGCCGTCGGCCCTACCGAAGCGAAGACATCCGCCGTCCGGGAACAGCCGATAAAAGTAAAGTCCGAAATCAGCAGTAATGCAAAAACAAGAACAACTTTTTTAAAGTTCATAAACCGTTTTTTGGTCGGGAGAGCAAACCTTATGCCATGCGAGCCATTAGTCGTAGAACGCCCACGACAGCCCGATCTTGAACATCATCCGGTTCTGCGGATAGTTCACCACTTCGAAATAGCGGTTACCGCCGAACAGGTTGCAATTCCAGTGCTGCAGTTTGAGCAGCAGCCTCAGCCTTTTCCACTTCGCCGACACGAAAGCGTCCATCGAAGGGTAGTTGCCCAGTTTGACCTGATCCTGCGTGTAGAACTGCCCGACGGCCGGACTCCAGGCATAGGCATAATACTCGGTATTATACCGCCCGTCCACGCCGATCTGCATGAACAACACCTTCCTGACCACATCGAAGCCGAAGAAGTAGGATATGTCGGCGCTGAGCAGAGGCACCGGAGCGACTGTCTGGTTCGAGCTCCATTGCATAAGCACCCTGTGATTCAAGTGAAATCCGCCCAGGCGGAAATCCTTGCGCAGATAAAGCCCCATCACGCTGAGCATATCGCCGTACTGCTGCGGAACGACATTCGGCCCGTAGTAGACCTTGTCCTTGGTCAGTGCGTAATCGCCCCCCAGTTCGATCCCGTAGTCCGGGACTTTGAAGCTGGCCGTGATGAGCGTAGTTTTCTCTTTCGAGAAATTATTGAACCACGCGTAGTGGTTCGAGAAGTAGTTCTGCTGCCAGAAATCCGGCTCGCGCAGCGTGAAGCGCACCGCAGCGTCCAACGTCAGCGGCTTATCCTTGATATAAGCCGAGAGCGACAGTCTGCCGCCCGCGTCGAAATCCCCGCTCCGGTACCCGATCATGTGCAGCCGGGCATCGGCCGACCAGCGCATATAGCGGCTGACCGCCCCCTCCAGCTTTCCATACACATAGATCGAATTCTTATTCTGTTTTCCGCCATGGCCGAACACCCCCCGGTAGGTTTCCGGCACATAGTAATAGTAGCCGTTCAGTTCGTCGCCGATCCCCGCCGTCACTAACCCCAGCGCCCCGTCCCGGTTGTACGGCTGGAGCTGCATGAAGAACTTGACATCCATCATCGACTGCCGGATCGAGTCGTAGGTTTTGTCCTGACTGATATAGAAATGGTCGTAGAACGGCACCTCCTCCTCATTTTCCGCCGAGCCGGCAGGCGCTTTCACCGCATCCGAGTATATTTTCTTGAAAGTGGTGTACAGGAACGACTGCCCGATAAAGATCGTCGGAATCTTCGACAAGGTCAGTTCGTCGGTCACCCGCTGCCGCCTCAGCGGAATCCCGTACGACTGCGTCCAGTAAAACGTATTGCCCTTGTAGCGGTTCCGCGCGTCGGCCGACGCATCGAGCCTGACCGGGATATTTTCCGTCATGTCGAAGACCGTATCCGTCACATCCCGCATATCCCGGATCCCCCCGTTCTCCTGAATATCCCCCACATTATAGATATACCCCCCGTGAATCGCATACCTTTTGCCCGTATGGGCGAAATTGGCCGAGAAATAGCGGTCGAGAGCCTTCTGCCGCTCGTACTGCCCTTTCATCCCGTCCGCATTGTAGTCCAGGTTGAACGAGCTGGAGGGCGAGATATTCTGCGAAATCACCGCGTGGAACAGCTGTTCCTCCTTGGCCCGCTGTCCGGACATCTGGTACGAGATATTGGTATATGGCATCCGGGCGTTATAAAACACGATTTTTTCCGGGGTCATCAAATACGGAGCCCATGCCTGCACGAACGAAAAGTTGCGGAATTGCGGCCGGTCGAACCAGTCGAGCGGAATGGAGGCCCCCCCCAAGTTCCCGAGGCTCGCACTCCCCACCCCCTCGCGCATAAAAGGATAGTCGCGCTGAAACTCCGCGATGGTGGTGTCCATATCCCGCAGGGTGATGTTGTTGTTGTCCATCGAGGTCGTCCACGAAAAGATGCGCTGCGCGCGGGTGGAGTCGTCGAAGTAGAACGATTCGAGCGGCTTCCGCGGCCGCCTCTCCTTATCGATCGTGTCGCGTTCGATCGTCTGGCTCATCAACAGTCCGGACGAGTTGCTGGAACTGTTGTCCACGGGATAGCGTATGACGGTGGAGCCGTTGTTCTGCCCCTGTGCGATCGTGGGCGGCACAACGAAAATCCAACCGATTAAAAAACTTCGCCAAAAGTATTTCTTTCCCGGGACGTAGCCCATCCTGTTCGATTTTTAATCGTTCTGTTTTTTGGATGTTTCTTTGTTTGGTTCGAGGGTACTGTACTTTCTGTGAACAGAAAGTACCAAAGAAACTTTAAGCGATACTTCGTATCGCATGACCGTTCTCAGCCCAAGTTCCTGAACTATCTTGGGGGCTGGGGTTCTTTTGAAACGCGCTTAAGTTAGAGCAAGACCAATAGCGCGTTTCAAAAGAACTCCCGGCCCCCGAACAAGATACCAAGCACATTAAGGCCAAGAGAGACATTAGGATGCGCAGCATCCGCACTAAAGTTTTTCTGGTTCTCTTTGTTCACAAAGAGAACAGTTCTCTCCCGTAGCCAACGAGTGAATATGCAAAAACAGAACGGTTCCATTCAAAAACGGGGCAAAGGTACGAAAAATCCTACAAATCCGCAGTTTGTTCAGTATCAGCACGTTCAGTCCCCGTACAGCAGAAAACCCGACCGATCGAAATCACGATGTAAGTAAGGACGATCGCCGCCGGCGCCGCCATACGCAGCCAGACAATCAGGATAACGGACAAAAACAGGAAAACGTATCTGAGCCGGTTATTTTTCCACCCGAACGACTTGAACTTAAGCGAAAACATCGGCATATCGCACACCAAAAGCGCCGAAAAAGCCACCGTCAGCCCCAGCAGCAACAGATACGATCCAGCCACCCAATCCGCGTCCAGCATCGGCAGCGACACGAAAAACAGCGCACAGGCCGGCGTCGGAAGCCCCCGGAACTCCTCCGTCTGGCGTTCGTCGACATTGAACTTCGCCAACCGCAGCGCCGAAAAAGCAACGATCAAAAATCCCCCGTACGCCAGCCAGCCGAGCCCGCTCATGGCCAGCATACGGAACGCCACCACCGCCGGCACCAGCCCGAAACTGACCATATCGGCCAGCGAATCCAGCTCCTTGCCGATCGGCGAGCTGACATGCAGCATCCGCGCGGCGAAACCGTCGAAGAAATCGAACACCGCAGCCGCGATCACCAGCCAGAAAGCCGCCGCGAAATCGGCCCCGAGAAAAAGGACGGACACAGCCGCGCATCCCGACAACAGATTGCACAAAGTCAACAGATTCGGGATAAAAGCGAATACTTTTTTCATGGTCATTCAGACAGCAAATTCAAACTCCGTAAGCGACAAATGTACATATTTTCGCAGGAATGTTTCCCTGTCCGCCCCCAAACCACCTCGCGAAACACGCAGCGCCTCTCTTTCGAGACGACTTCACTGCCGCTCCGGACATCGCCGCAGAACCCGCGGCCCTCGGCAGTGCGGGCGCCGCACCCGAACCGATTGCAGACCGCAGATACCCGAAATTCACAAAAAGTGCTTATCTTTATCCACCGAACCCGCCGGCCACAGCCGGAGCGGAACCGAACCCTAACCCGAAACCCTATGAATCCAACCTTACGCACCATTGCCGGCCAATTCCAGATCGACGGCGAGATAGCCGCCGTCCGTCCCTTAGGCGAAGGCTTCATCAACGACACCTTCATCATCGAAACCGCTTTCCCGTCGAGCCCGAACTATATCCTCCAGCGGAAAAACAAAAACATCTTCACCAACATTCCCGCCATGATGGACAACATCGTGCGCGTGACCAACCACCTCAAGAACAAAATCATCGCCCGGGGCGGCGATCCCCGGCGCGAAGCGCTCACCGTGACCCCGGCCATCGACGGCAAACCCTATTATAAGGACGACCGGGACGAATACTGGGCCGTGTGCGAATTTATCGGCGACACGATCGCCTACCAGCAGGCCGACACCCCGCAGCTCGCCTATCAGGGAGGGAAAGGGATCGGCCTGTTCCAGGCCATGCTCGCCGACTTCAAAGAACCCCTTACCGATATTTTGCCCGGATTCCACAACATCCGGTATCGGTTCGAGCAGTGGGACAAAACGCTGGCGGCCGATCCCGCCGGTCGCGCCGGGACAGTGGCCGAAGAGATCCGATGGATCGAAGAGCGGCGCGAAGAAATGCTCCGGTTCTGGGCACTGGTGGAAGACGGGACGATCCCCACCCGCGTGACCCATAACGACACCAAGATCAACAACATCCTGTTCGACAAGGAGGGCAATGTGTTGTGCGTGATCGACCTCGACACGGTACTCTCCGCCACAGCCCTCAACGACTACGGAGACGCCATGCGGTCATACACCAACACCGGGTTGGAGGACGATCCCGACCTCGACCGCGTTTCGATGGACCTCGGCATTTTCAAGGCATACACCGCAGGATACCTGTCCGAAGCCCATGCGTTCCTGACCCCGAAAGAAGCGGAATACCTGGCATTTTCCGCCAAATACATCACCTACGAACAAGTACTTCGCTTTTTGATGGACTACATCGACGGCGACCACTACTACAAAGTCAAATCACCCGAACACAACCTGATACGCACCCGCGCACAGTACAAACTGCTGCAAAGCATGGAAGCGCAGTACGCCGACATGCAGCGCATCGTCCGGGAAGAACTCGCACATTATGCTTAAGATTCCAAAAATCAAAGGCGGCCTCCGAAGCATCACCACTGCCGAAGCGGCCCCCCAGCCGATCGGCTGCAACAACTGGGCGGCGGAATACCCGTATGCGCCGAAAGCGACATTTGCCGCGGCACACAACGGGACACACCTGCTGCTGACCTTCCGGGTGGAAGAAGAGTGCACGGCGGCTCTGGTGACGGAAGACAACGGGCCGGTGTGGACGGACTCGGCAGTGGAATTTTTCATCTCATTCGACGACACCGGCTACTACAACTTTGAATTCTCCTGCATCGGGAAAGCCCTGTTAGGATTCCGGAAGACCAAACCCGACGTCATTCATGCCGGGGCAGACGTTATGGAGACGATCCGGCGCGAATCCTCGTTGGGAACGGCGAATTTCGCAGAACGCAAAGGGGATAACCGGTGGGAATTGAATGTAGCGATTCCGGCGACGGCATTCTTCGCCCATCACTTCGCCACACTCGACGGCATAAAAGCGCGGGCGAATGTCTATAAGTGCGGAGACAATCTGTCCAAGCCGCACTTCCTGTCATGGCAGCCGATCCGGACGGAAAAACCGAACTTCCACGTGCCCGAATTTTTCGGCGACGTGGAATTTGAATGATATTTTCACACCGCCCGTCCCCCGTTCGGCACGGCATCTGCATTCAGACATCGTGCACAGCCGGGTCTGTAAGCGCTTGCGCGACCTTTCGCCGGTTTTTCATCCATCCGGCGGCAAGGTGCGCGAGCCTTTGTTTTTGATTTCACGACTATGCTGACCGCAAAACAAAAAAGACGCGAGAATATCGCCGAATACATTCTTTACCTCTGGCAGTTGGAAGACATGTTGCGGGCGCTCGACCTCTCGCCCGAGAAAATCTATTCGACGCTGGTGGAACCGCACGCCGAACTGGAGCCGGAACAAAAGCAGACCCTTTTTTTCTGGTACATGGACTTAGTCAACCTGCTCCGCACGGAAAACAAGGAGCAAGCAGGGCATCTGGAGCACACCCTGCACCTGATCGCCGACCTGAACGACCTGCACCTGCACTTGCTGAAAGCCCCCGTGGGGAAGGAACACGGCTACGACCAAGTCTTTGCCGCGCTGGCACCGGAGCTGCCGAAGCTGAAAACCGCCATCGCCCGGGAGAGCGACCTGGCAGCGGACGGGATCAGCGACATGGAAGCCTGTTTCCGGGCTTTGTATTCAGTGATGCTGTGCCGGCTCAAGGGCACCGCGACTCAGGAGGACGGCCCGGGAGCGGCGAAAAAGGCGGAAGCAGCGGAACGATACGTGAAAGACGTGCTGGAAGTCGTATCGCCGGTCGTCGCGCGGCTGGCAGCGATCTACAGGGCCGCTGAGCGCGGCGAACTGGACTTGTACAAGGACATGGCCTGACCCGGCGATCCAGGAAAACACGTAAGATTTCCACACGATGAACATCGAAGAATGACCGGCGGCACTCCGCCGTGTCGAAGCCCGCAGCCCCGATACCACATTCTGAATCAGAGATACTTTCCGAGATCAATCCCCTGCGGCATAAAGCAGCCGCGATGAACATCGAAGAATGACCGGCGGCACTCCACCGGCTCGAAGCCCGCAGCCCCGATACCACATTCTGAATCAGAGATACTTTCCGAGATCGATCCCCTGCGGCATAAAGCAGCCGACATCCGCCCCGTAGGAATAAAGCTCTTTCACCACAGCCGAGGAGATAGCCGCCAGCGACGGATCGGTAAGCAGATAAAACGTTTCGATCTGCGGATCGAGCCGCTTGTTGACCGCGTCGATCGTGCGGTCGCTCTCGAAATCGTCCACCGAGCGCAACCCGCGCAGCAGAATTCCCGTCCCCTGCTCCCGGCAGAAGTCGGTAGTCAGTCCATCATAGGCTGCGACCCTCACCCGCGGCTCGTCCCGGAACACATCGCGGATCAGCCGCACGCGGTTATCAGGCGACAGCAGCCCTTTTTTCTTGACATTGTGCCCCACCCCGACGACGACACAGTCGAACAGCCTCAAAGCCCGGCGCACAATATCCTCATGCCCGGCAGTGAAAGGGTCGAACGACCCCGCGAAAACGGCTTTTTTCTCCATAAAAAATTCCGAAACTTTGGGTAAAGATAAACATTTTCGTATCTTTGCGCCACTTGTCCGAAACAACGGGGGTTTTGCATAAACCAGAGAACGGGAGAGACAGAGGTCTCCGAGGTTCATTTTTCAAGAACGTTGCGGGTAGACAAGGGATTGACACCAATAAAAAACGATTTACGCATGTCAACCAAGATCAGACTGTCTCGGCACGGTAAAAAAGGCTATGCTTTCTACCACATCGTCGTTGCCGACAGCCGCGCGCCGCGCGACGGCCGCTTCATCGAAAAACTGGGAACCTACAACCCGAATACCCATCCGGCCACTGTCGAGCTCAATTTTGAAAGCGCACTGAAATGGATCGGCGTGGGCGCACAGCCGACCGATACGGCGCGGTCGATCCTTTCCAAGGAAGGCGTCATGTACCGCCACCACCTCAACGGCGGGGTCAAGAAAGGGGCATTCACCGAAGAAGTAGCCGAACAGAAGTTCGCCAAATGGATGGCCGACAAGCAGGCCAAGAATGCGGCAGCTAAATCGGCGATGGAAGCGGCGAAAGCCAAGACCGCCAAGGAACGCTTGGAAGCAGAGACCAAGGTGAAAGAAGCCAAGGCGGCGGCACTGGCGGCCAAGTTGGCCGAAGCTGCCAAAGCTGCGGAGGCTGCTGCGGCAGAGGCGGCGGAAGAAACAGCTGCCGGAGAAAACGCGGAAACCCAGGCGGAAACAGAAGCTGCTGCAGAATAAGCGGCGGATACCGACCTGTAAATACGAGCCCTGCCATGTCCATTTCGGGCGGCAGGGCTCTCTTTTTGAGAGAAACGATGAGCAAAGAGACCCCCTTGTCTTATGCCGCCCGGGCAGCCGCCATCATCGCCGAACCCTCCAACGCAGTGGGACGCATCCGGAAAACCTACGGCAGCACGGCACCCGACGGGACGAAAAACGGCACGCTTTTAGCGACACTCTACGATACCTTCCCTCCGAGCTGGGACCCGGCCGAACCGCTTTGGACAGAGATCGACACACTGGCCGTGCCGCTTTTCGTCTCCTCTTTCGAGAGGCGGGGGAATGCCTCGGCAGTTGTGCAGTTCGACGACTTCGATCGGGAACAGGAAGCGACATTATTAGTGGGGAAGACACTGTATCGGGAAAAAGCCTGTCCGGAAGACGGAGAGGACCCGCAGACGGACTGCGAAGCCTTGATCGGTTATGAACTGACCGACCGGACGACGGGACGGCGGGGTACCGTGACCGCGTTCTACGACTATCCGGGCAATCCTTTGTTAGGGGTCGATTTCGACGGACGCGAAATCATGGTGCCCGCAGCGGACGGCCTGATCGAAGTGACCAGCATACGCAAACGGCAGTTGGAGGCGGATTTGCCGGAAGGCTTGTTCGAGCTGTGACTTTTCCCCGCTCTTTGCCACCCCTCTTTCACGAGAAAGGCCCCTCAAAAAAAATCCGCTCCTTTCACGAAAAAGACCCCTCCGAAAAATCCGCTCCCCTTCACGAAAAAGACCCCTCCCAAAAAAATCCGCTCCCTTTCACGAAAAAAGCCCCTCAAAAAAAAATCCGCCCCCTTTCACGAAAAAAGCCCCTCAAACAAAATCCGCCCCTTTCACGAAAAAGACCCCTCCCCCAAAAAATCCGCTCCCTTTCACGAAAAAAGCCCTCCGAAAAAAATCCCCCCTTTCACGAAAAAGCCCCCCAAAAGCCCACCCGAAAAAGATAGCCCCGAAAAGATAGCCCCGAAAAGATAGCCCGGTGCCAAGACAAACGCACCGAATCTTTACAGCCCGGCGCCTCGCGCAAGCCTACACCCCGTTCCCGCCCCAGCTCCGGTCCCGGATAAACCTCTCACTCACCACCACCCGCACCGCCCGCTCGACGATCCGGAACTCGAAATCCGAAAACCCCAAGATTTCCCCGTCTATCTCCAACCGGATAGGCCGCTCCGCCTCCACCCGGATCCGCCCGCCGCGAAACAGCGACACCCGCGGAATATCATAAATATTTCCCGTGTAGACCACCCGGAAGCGGCTGAAAAGCCTCAGGCGGTTCATCGCCGGAATCACCGTCAGATCGAACAAACCGTCGTCGGCAATGGCATTCGGCGTCTGCGTGAGCCCCCCCGCCGTATATTTACAGATGCCCACCGTTCCGGTAAACAGCTTGCCGGCGAACACCTCCTCGCCGTCCACTTCGATCCGCACCCGCCGCGTCCGGTAGCGCAGCGCCTCACGAAACACGCTGAACAGATAAATCCACTTGCCCCGGTACCCCTTCTCCTTGAGGCGGTTGAACCCTCGGCACACCGCCGCATCGTACCCCACCCCCGCCACATTGGCCAGATAACGCACCTGGTGCACCTTCGCCTCGTAATAGCTCACCCGCCCCACATCCTGCAAAAAAGCATGCCCCTCTTTGATCGATCGGATCGCATCCACGTAATTGCGCGGGATGCCGAACATGCGTATCCAGTCGTTTCCCGTCCCCACCGCGATCACAGCCATCAGAATGTCCGTCGTCGGGCATTCCCGCTGGATAAAGAAACCGTTCACCGTTTCGTGGATCGTTCCGTCGCCGCCCACCACGACAATCCGGCGGTACCCCTGCCGCACGGCCGCCACAGCCAGCTCCGTAGCATGGTATTTACGAAGGGTGAACATGGCATCCACTTCGATCCCCTCGTCCCGGAGCAACCCGCTGATCAACGGCCAGTCCGCCAGCCCGCGGCCGCTGCCCGCCACCGGATTGACAATGGCCGCCCATCGCTGTGATATATCGAAACTCATCGGCATAACTCAATTCGCCCCATTCATGGAAAAAGAAACAGATCCGGCACTTCGGACAACCCGTATGAAAGGCCTTCCCTCAACCTGACGATTTCCCCCGGCACCGGATCAAACCGTTCAGACACCCAGCCCATTCAGCACCCGCAACTGCCCGGAGGAATCCAACCGCATGCAGTTCTCGTCATCCGAAAAGTGCCATTTCATTTCCCGGATTTCCGTCGCCTCCCCCGTTTCCGCTCTTTGTTCAGTTCAGGTAAAGATACGACAAAATAATGACCCGAAAGGCAGAATAAGGAAAGGATACTGTAAATAAGAGGTTTGAACCGTTTCCATCGGTCAAGCGAAAGTCAGCGACAGGCTAAATTCCGCCGACACTCCTGCCACTCCATAAAAAAGTGCAGATTAATTGACAAATCGTTGAAATCGCAGCAACAGCTATAGACCTTTCACGACAACGGGCCTTGACAACCTCAGCACCTCGATACCCCAACTCGTTTATTCCGTCTACCGCCTTCCCACATCCGTTACCTGTTTCTCGCAGATACTGATCAATCGGACACTCACCTCGCCCCCTCACCGGCGAACTCCAGCTTCACCAACTCGTCGAAAGCCTCCTTATATAGAGCCGTCCATCGGACAGACTTTTCATTCCGATACGTATTCTGAAGCACATTCACCACCGCGTCGAAACCGACACTCTCGAACAAATCCCGAACAGTCACAATTATAAGATTTTCAAAGCGATCGCAGCACACGCCTCGGCATCGGCAAGAGCGTGATGATGATTCTCAAGATCATAGCCGCATTCGGCCGCTACGGTATCCAGCCGATGATTGGGAAGGTCGAGAACGCGGCGGGAAGCCGCCAGCGTGCAATGAAACTCATAGCCGGGATACACCATCCCATATTCCTCGAACACCGCCTTCAAACAGCTCTCATCGAACGGCCGGTTGTGAGCGACCAGCGGCAGTCCTGCGATTTTCTGCTCAATCTGCGCCCATACCTCCGGGAACTGCGGCTGCCCGTCCGTGTCCTCCCGGGTCAGTCCGTGCACCTCGGTAGTCCAGTAAGTGTAATAATTCGGCGACGGCTGGATAAGGCTGTAAAACTCATCCGCAACCACCCCACCCCTGACTACGACAATGCCGACCGCACAGACGCTCGAACGTCGCCCATTGGCCGTCTCAAAATCTATCGCGACAAAGTCTTGCATCGTCAGTCGTTTTTGTAAAGTTCGTACATATCCGAAATCCAGCCCGTTATCTCTTTCCGCAGCGACCCCGGAGAGATTACCTCAACCATCGCCCCCACGTGAAGCAACTTCATGATAAAGTCATAGGTAGGAGCCAGAAAGAGTTCAAAGTCGGCATACTCTCCGTTATCCTCGATCAACCGCTGGCTGTGGTGAAGCGGGAGCGATTTGAGGTAAGGCGCGTGATCCGCGTTCGCCCGGACGACAATCCGCTCCGGCTTGACCCGCTCGTCGGCTACTATGCCGAAATAGTTCGAGAAATATTCCGGAGCCGAGAAGCCCTCGGGGAGCTGGAATTCCGAATCGGTCAGCTCTACGGCCTCGATGCGGTCCAGACCGTAAAGTCGGATTGTATCCTGGCTGATGTTATGCCCCAGCATATACCACCTGTTTTCAAACAGCTTGACACAATACGGCTCGACCGGAATCCGGTAGGAACGGGAGTACCGGAACGCCCTGTATTCGATCTCGACAACCCGATTCTCCCCCATCGCCTCTAATATGGCGTCAGATGGTCGCGACCGGAAGGAATCGGGTCAACCAGGATTCTGTCTTTCAGCGCCAGATTCTCACCGATCAGATTCCCCACGGCAAACGAATCGAGCATCCATTTTTTCAGTTCATCCTCGTCGATGTCCTCCGGATTTTCAATATAGTAGAGGTACCCGCCGACCCGCCGGCAGGAAATCAGGATGCCGAACTGCGAGCAGATCGCATCGCGCCATCGGTTGAAAGTGGCCCGGTGCAGCGGTTTGCCATCGCTGAGGTCCTTGCAGCGCTCCCACCGGTCCGACAAATCCCTGTACGAGATTTTCCCGGCCCGGCGGATCGTATCAATCAGCCAAGTGTATTTCTGAAGTTGAGTCATAATCGGTTGGTTTCGATGCTGCAAAATTAGCGGCGACCTGTCTCATTTCGGGATACAACTCCGAATGATCAACCGATTTCCAATCATTTTTCTTCGGGCCTTTCTCCGGTGAAGAGATTCATTTCGACGCCTTGAAGTTGAAGATCGGCCGGATGATCGTGTCGATGCTGACGGTATCGCCGATGTTGGCGATAATCTCCTCCGCCGGTTTGTAAGCCATCGGCGACTCGTCGCGGGTAAAATCGTTGACGCTCTCGGAGTATATGCCCGACATGGACGCCTCGAAATCCTCCATTTTGATCTGTTCGTATGCCTGCGTGCGGCTGAGAACCCGGCCGGCACCGTGCGGAGCGGAGCCATTCCAGTCGGGATTCCCTTTGCCGGTACAAATCAGCGAGCCGTCGCGCATATTCAGCGGAATGATACACCGTTCGCCTTCAGCAGCCGAAATCGCCCCCTTGCGGATCAGGTTGTCATCGCTGATGTAATTATGGACACTCTCGAATTCCTCCTCGACTTCGACTTCGGGAAAGAACTTCAGCAAGAGCTGCGAGATCACTCGGCGGTTGAGGACAGCCCATTTCTGACAAAGACGCATATCGTGGAGATAGTCCTCCCGGGCTTCTCCCTCCACATAGCAAAGGTCGCGGGGCAATGTCGGCTCAGCCTCCCGCTGCGACTGACGCATTTGCCTGATGACACTCTGCAATTCGGAACGACGACCGGCGGCTTTGTACTCCTCGATCGTTCTCTTGACCGTCTCTTCCAATTCGTCCGCCCCTTCGGTCATATGCTTAATGGCACGGGCTTGATAAATTTCCGCCACCTGTTTGCCGAGGTTCCTCGAACCGGTGTGAATGACAAGATATACGCTCCCGGCATCGTCCTTGTCCAATTCGATGAAGTGATTCCCGCCTCCGAGCGAGCCGATAGCCTTGCTGATGCGGTCGTAGTATTTCAGATCGCGGTAGCAGCGCAGCTCGGTTACCATTTTCTTCGCCTCGCAGTAAATATCCATCTCCTCGCCGACGAGCGGTTTGAATCCGAAACGCTCCTCCCGCACGATCTTCCCGGACGGCACATTCGTCCGGATATGTTCATGGAAAGCATGGAAATCGATGTCACCGACATGGCCGAGACGCAGCACGCGCATCCCGCAGCCGATGTCGACACCGACGATATTGGGTATCACCTTATCGCCGAGGTCTCCCGTGAATCCGATCACACACCCGGCTCCGGCATGAACGTCGGGCATGATGCGTATCTTTTTGTCGGCAAACACGTCGATCGAGAGCAACTCCTTGACCTGCCCCAGTGCACTCTCTTCGATGTTGTCCGTGAAAATCTTCACGTCATATCCTTCTAAAGTTTTCATAATCGTAATATTATGTGGACACAAAATCAATACGCTACAACGCAGCCATTCTTCATCGTTTCACGGTCACAAAATTATATATCAGGTGACGCAATTTGCGATACAGGATAAAAATTTTCGCGATTATATACTTTATCGTACCAGCCATCCTTTGTCCCCATTTTTCGGCTCGCGCCGCCCCCCGGCCGCTAAAAGCAGCCCCCGGCGCAGAGCCGAACTCGCAAAAGAAGAAAAAAGTACATTGAAGTATATAATCGCGAAAATTATCCGAAACGAAATTTTTTGCAGGTTGTACCTGGCTTTGAGACATCGAAAGCGTTACTTTGCACAAATAACAGGGAACCATATAACATGAAAATTCTACATCTATCCGATACTCACGGTTGTCATCGCCGGCTTGCCAACCTGCCGGAAGCAGACGCAACGGTTCATTCCGGAGACTTCACCCGGACAGGCTCAGAACAAGAAGCGTTGGATTTCCTGAACTGGTTTTGCGACCTGCCGTATCCTCATAAAATTTTCATTTGCGGCAATCACGACAATTGCCTGCGTGGCGCAACCATCGACGGCCTTGACAGCACCGTGCATTACCTCTGCAATTCAGGTGTGGAGATCGATGGAGTGAAATTTTACGGGGTACCCCTGTTCATGGGCGATTGCATTTCCGGCCGCCAAGCCCGGAATATCGGCCATATCCCGACCGACACCGATGTACTGATAACGCACTCGCCGGCCTACGGCATTCTCGATTTTGATGAGGGTATCCACTATGGCAATCAACAACTATTGGCAAAAGTCCTGGAAATTCGCCCACGGCTTCACCTCTTTGGCCATATCCATACCCAACACGGCGTGACGACCGAGCATGGCATCGTTTTCTCCAACGGAGTGATAATGAATGCCGGCTATACCCACCTCAACAGCCCCCATATTTTTACGATTTGAGCCAATTTTTCAGGATCAGCAGGTAATCCGCCAGCACCCTGTCCACCTGCGGCGCCCCTGCCGTTCGGTAGTAAAGTCTGGTTTCCGCATGAGCGGCCGCCCAGTCGCCAAGGCCGCCCCGCAGCCTTCGGGATATCTGGCGACAGGCCGAAAAAATACAGACTATTTTATTGTACGTGTCCCTGGGAGTGAACTGTTCTCTTTGTTCACAAAGAGAACCAGAAAAACTTTCTGAGATGCTTGCGCATCTCTTGAGCCTGCCGGGTACCCCCGGTTCTCGAATGTTTTGTTTTTGTCGGGCTTTCTCAATGGGCGCGCTAATGATTGCATTACCTTTATGCGCGCCGCATTGGAAAGTCCCGACAAAAAAACAGGGCTCAAAGAAAGAGGACTGCGGAGCGTAAGGAGTAGCGCAGCTATCTGAAAGTTTCTTTGGTTCTTTCTTTTCAAAGAAAGAACGGTTCCATCCGGCACAGTGCAATATAAACCTACGATTAATGGGCGATCGTTCCCGCGTCAGCGGTGGCCTCGGTCGCTGCGACGCGTCAGCGGCGCGGGGGGAACGCGCCGAGGACAAGGAAATGAGAACCCGATTCCTGTGGCAATGGAGGAAAAAACAATGCTGCTGGGCATTCACGCCGGACAGTTCCATACGATTGAACACATCTTTCTCCATATCTTATTTCGCAACGGCAGACATCACTCGCAGAGCCGCATCCCGACACTCGTTCCGGAAGCAAGAATACCCATCTTCTTATTCCTCCTTTGGAGTTCCCCACAACAAACTTTGGTGTTTCCCGCAACAAAGCCGTACCTTTATCGCTAAAACTAACACCAAACATGAAACCGATTACCGATAAAATCATCGTCAGCGGGCCATGCAGCGCCGAGAGCCGCGAACAGGTCTTGCAGACCGCCGAAGGCCTGGCCGCACAAGGCGTCACGGCATTCAGGGCCGGCCTGTGGAAACCCCGCACCCGCCCCGGATGCTTCGAAGGCGTCGGAGCCGAAGGACTCGAATGGCTCGCAGAGGCACGTAATGCCTATGGCATGCGCATCGCCACAGAACTCAACACCGCCCGCAACGCCGACCTGCTCCTGAAAGCCGGCGTAGACATCGTCTGGATCGGAGCACGCACCGCCACCAATCCTTTCGATGTGCAGGACATAGCCAACGCCCTGCGCGGCTGCCACATCGACGTCTACGTCAAAAACCCCGTAGCGCCCGACCCGGCCTTGTGGCTCGGCGCGATCGAACGGATCGAGCGCGCAGGGATCAAAGGGCGCATCGTGGCCATACACCGCGGATTCTGCACCTGGGAAAAAGATATTTTCCGCAACAACCCGATCTGGAGCATCCCGATGCAGCTTAAGGCACAACGGCCGGATGTGCCCGTCGTGTGCGATCCCAGCCATATCGCCGGGCAGGCCGAACTCGTTCCGCACGTGGCCCGCATGGCGATCTCGCTGGGAATGGACGGCCTTTTCGTCGAATCCCACTGCAACCCTTCCGCAGCTCTGAGCGACGCCGCCCAGCAACTGACCCCGGACGAAGCAGGACGAATGTTCCGGAACCTGAAACTGACCGAATAACCGCAGATATGAAAAAAGCGATCCGGACACTCGTCTCCTATCCCGCCATGGCCGTGATGCTGGCACTCTATGCCGCAGCGCTGGCGGCGGCCACCTTTGTCGAAAACAAATACGGGACACCCGCGGCCAGACATTGGGTGTACAACAACTGGATTTTTTACCTGCTGCAACTGCTCCTGGCGGTGAATTTCGCGGGAGTGGCGGCGCGGCAGCACCTGGTCCGCCAGAAAAAATGGGCGACGCTGGCATTTCACTACGCTTTCGCCGTGATCCTGCTGGGGGCATTCGTTACGCATCTTACGGGTCAAGAGGGAATTATGCACATCCGCGAGGGGGAGAGCTCCGACCAGTTGCTCGACCCCGCCGATCCGGCGCAAGTGCTCGAAACGCTGCCTTTCAGCGTCGAACTGACCGATTTCCGGTTAGTGCGCTATCCGGGATCGCACAGCCCGTCCTCGTTCGAGAGCGATGTGACAGTCAAGCGGGCGGGGTATCCCGACCGGCGCGAGAATATCTATATGAACAACGTGCTGCATGTGGGCGCGTACCGGCTCTACCAGTCAAGCTACGACCCGGACGAGGGCGGAACGGTGCTGTCGGTGAACCGCGATCGCACAGGGACGCTCATCATCTATTTCGGGTATGTCCTGCTGATGGGGGGAATGCTCCTGGCGCTGTTCCACAAACAGTCCCGTTTCCGGACGCTTGCCCGGATGCTGGGGCGCAAAGCCCTGCCGGTCGTCCTCCTCGTGCTGGGCATCGGGGCAGCGGGTGCGCAGCAGAAGGTCGACACGCTGACCTGGTCGCAGTTGGAGGAAAATGCCCGGCGGCAGATGGAGCAGATCGAGCGGGACGCGCGCGCGCAGGAGGATCCGGCAATCGCACCGCCTGCGGACGAAGCAAGGCAGCGGCGAACGGTCGACCGGCGGCGCGAGAAGAAAATGGCCGGGCTGTATGCAGAGGAAACGGCCGTCAGTCCGGAAACCGGCAGGGCATTCGGGCGGCTGATGGTGCAGGACGGGCGGGGCCGGATCGAACCGGTGGATACTTATGCAGCCAAACTGCTGCGCAAAATATACCGGGGAGACGACTACGAGGGGCTGAATCCCGACCAGGTGCTTCTGGGGCTCATTACCCAGCCGCAAATCTGGAGCCGTATCCCGATGATCGACGTGGGCAGCGAGGCGCTGCTCCGCAAAACGGGCATAGACGAGGCGCAGGTGAAAGAGGGGTACCTGGCTTTTATCGACGTGCTGGACGACGAGGGGAACTATATCTTCGCCGACGAGGTGGAAGAGGTGTATGCCAAACCGGTGCGCGAGCGGAACAAGTATGACAAGGAGCTGCTCAAACTGGACGAGAAGATCAACATCATCAACGCGTTGTTCTCGGGGCGGATGCTGGCCATTTTCCCGCACGACGGGACGCTGGACGACAATGACGCGTGGTATTCGCCGGGCGACGACCTGAGCGTTTTCCAGGGGCAGGACTCGATGTTCGTGAGCAAGATTTTCCCGTGGTTCGCCACCGAGGCGATGCGGTCGGTCGAGTCGGGCGACTGGAGCGTGCCGGTCGAGATCGCGGGTATGATCGGGACGTACCAAAATGCCAAGTCGAAAGCCTATCGTATCGACCGGAACCGGATCGAGGCGGAGATGCTTTACAACCGGCTGAACCTGTTCAAATGGGCGGGATTCTTTTATATGGGCTTCGGGTTGCTGCTGATCTTGGCCCTGATTTTCCGGCTGGTTCGTCCGTCGAAAGGCTGGCGTGTGGCGGTGGGGGTGCTGACCGGGATCGTTGTGCTGATCTTCGTCGGGCAGACTTTCGGGATCGGGCTGCGGTGGTATATCGCGGGGCGGCCTCCGGTGTCGAATGCCTATGAGTCGATGATTTTCGTGGCCTGGGCTGCGGCGGTCGCGGGGCTGGCTTTCGGCTGGCGGTCGCGGATGACAATGGCGCTGGCGGCATTCCTCTCGGGCGTGCTGATGTTCGTCTCGACGCTCAACTGGATGGATCCGGAAATTACGCCGTTGGTGCCGGTGCTCAAATCGCCGTGGCTGCTGGTGCACGTGGCGGCCATTACGGGAAGTTACGGTTTCTTCGGCATCGGATTTCTGCTGGGGCTTATCTCGCTGCTCATCATGGCTTGCAAGACGCATAAGAATGCGGTGCGGCTGGACGGGCAGATCCGCGAGCTGACCATTATCAACGAGATGGCGCTGACCGTGGGGTTAGTGCTGCTCACGGCGGGGACTTTCCTCGGGGCGGTGTGGGCCAACGAGTCGTGGGGCCGCTACTGGGGCTGGGATCCGAAGGAGACTTGGGCGTTGATTACGATGATCGTCTATGCTTTCATTATCCATGCCCGGTTCGTGCCGGCGATGCGTTGGGGCGGGGACTATCTGTTCGGCCTGATGGCGGTGGTCGGGCTGGGGGCGGTGTTGATGACTTTCTTCGGGGTGAACTACTACCTGAGCGGGATGCACTCTTACGGGGCGGATTCCGCGCCTCCGGCGCTGTATGCGATCTGGGTCGTGTACGGGGCGGCGGCGGTGATCGCGGTGCTGGCCTGGCGGAAAAGGCGGCTTGAATAACCGTAGGTTTCTTTTGCACTGTGCTGGATGGAACCGTTCTTTCTTTGAAAAGAAAGAACCAAAGAAACTTTCAGATAGCTGCGCTACTCCTTACGCTCCGCAGTCCTCTTGCATTACACTTTCTTTGGGGCGTGGCAATAGCGGGCATAAAGTGTTATTTACCTAAGTGCCCGCTATTGCTTACACCCCAAACGAATCGAAGACAAGGGTATCCGGCAGGCTCAAGAAATGCGAAGCATCTCTGTAAGTTTGGCTTCACTTTCCTCCTGGCGCCTCGGCCATTCGAGCAAGCTCGACGGCGCTCGGCTGCTGCGTCGGTTTTCTGGTTCTCGCTAACTGCGCTCCGCTTGTTTTGCCTCCGGCTTCCTCGCGCTGCCTCGGCATAGCCCACAAGTGGGCTATGCCGAGGCAGCGCGAGGAAGAAAATGCCCCCGCGGCAGGAGCGGTGAAGCGAAAACAAAAAGCCCGCCGGCTCGAGGCAATGAAAACCGTACGTTTTTCCGGATAGGCTGTCGTTGCGGAGGATTCACGCAATGAACGGGATGAAGCTGCGGGAAACGAACGGTGCGGCCTCCCGAATGCTCAGAATTTCAGGTAGAACTCCCGGGTCAGATCGCGATACAGGTCGGTAAAGTTCCCTTTCCCGTCCTCGATGCAAAGCGTTTCGCGGACGATCTCCCCCCGACCGGGCCGTTGCGGCGAGAATTCCGCCGCGACGCGCTTGACCGGCTTGTGCGGTGTCCCGTGTATCTCCAGCAGACGTCTTACATACAATCCTCGTGCCGCGGCCTGGGCGATGAAAATGCCGGACTCCCGGTAAGGAAATATGGCCGCGAACCGTCCGGTTCCCGGCTCCGACAACGACAGGACGGCTTCGATCAGCTGGTCGTAAGGCAACATCTCCGCATGCCGGGCCGCCACCCGGGCCGCATCGGGCAGCGAAGCCGACGCCGAGGTGTCGAATCCGCGCCGGAAATCGGTTCCGGCCATAAAGTAGGGCGGATTCGATACGATCAAGTCGTATTTCTCCTCCCGACTACGAGAGGCTGCGTATCGTTGAACGGACATCGCATGCGTCCGGAGCCGAAATGCCCACGGCGATGCCTGGAAATTGGCTTCCGCCTCAGACGCGGCGCTGGCGTCGACCTCGACGGCGTCGATGAACGGGGCCTCGCCCGGCCAGGCTGTCCGCTGGGCCAACATCAACGCGATCACGCCGGTCCCGGTCCCGATATCCAGAATCCGGTGCAGAGGTATCCCCGCCGGCAATGAAACCCATGCCCCCAGCAAAACGCCGTCGGTACCGACTTTCATGGCCGCTTTTTCCTGTGTGACGGCGAATTGTTTGAAGCGAAAAGCAGACTGTTTGTGTGTTATCCGGTATGGCGCGGCAGCGCGCAACCCGGCCCCACCCTCAGTGGAGGGCCCATTTCTTCCGGGGGGATCATTGGTTTTCGGCTTCATCACGGTTAGTCGATACGTACGATTTTGGCCCCTAACGCATTGAGACGCCCGTCGATATTCTGGTATCCCCGGTCGATCTGGTCGATATTCTGTATGATGCTTTTCCCCTGGGCGCTCATCGCGGCGATCAATAAGGCCACTCCTGCCCGAATATCCGGCGAGGTCATGGTCGTCCCCCGCAGCCGAATCGCCTGGTCGTGGCCGATCACTGTCGCCCGGTGCGGGTCGCACAGAATGATCTGAGCCCCCATGTCGATCAGTTTGTCCACGAAAAACAACCGGCTCTCGAACATTTTCTGGTGTATGAGCACCGATCCTTTGGCCTGTGTCGCCACCACGAGGAATACGCTCAGCAAGTCCGGGGTCAGCCCCGGCCACGGCGCGTCGGCGATGGTCATGATCGAGCCGTCGATAAAGCTTTCGATTTCGTAATGTTCCTGCCGAGGAATATAAATGTCGTCGCCCCGCTGTTCAAACCGGATGCCCATCCGGGCGAATTGCTGCGGAATGATTCCCAAGTCATCGTACGAGACATTTTTAATGGTCAGTTCCGACCGTGTCATGGCTGCCATCCCGATGAAACTTCCCACTTCGATCATGTCCGGCAGCATGGTGTGTTCCGTCCCACCCAAGGAATCCACACCTTCGATGGTCAGCCGGTTGGATGCGATGCCGCTGATATGGGCCCCCATGCGCACTAACATCCGGCAAAGTTGTTGCAGGTAGGGTTCGCATGCGGCATTGTAAATCGTCGTCGTCCCTTTGGCCAGCACTGCGGCCATCACGATATTGGCCGTCCCGGTCACGGAGGCTTCGTCTAACAGCATGTAGGCGCCGTGCAGCTTACGTTCCGCCCCGGGAGCGGTGACGGTATAGAATTTCCGGTCGGTGTCGAAGTCGAATTCGGCGCCTAATTTCTGAAAGCCGATAAAGTGGGTGTCCAATCTTCTGCGTCCGATCTTGTCTCCTCCGGGCTTAGGCATATAGGCGCACCCATACCTGGCCAAAAGCGGCCCGGTAATCATCACCGATCCGCGCAGCCGCGATGCGGCTCTGCGAAATTCGTCGGTCTGCAGGTAGTCGAGGTCGATGTCTTTGGCCTGAAATGAGTAGGTTCCTTTGTCCTGGCGCTCGACCAGAACGCCCATGGCTTCCAAAAGGCCGATGAGCTGCATGACGTCGAGTATCTCGGGAATATTGCGAATGATCACTCTTTCCGGGGTCAGCAGGGTGGCGCAGACCACTTCCAGTGCTTCGTTCTTGGCTCCCTGGGGCGTGATTTCGCCGCGCAAAGGGCACCCGCCGGTTACTTCGAATGTAGCCATAGTTCGGGTTTTGTTGGTCTAATGGTTGATATTAGGCTGCGGATCTTGCCATTCTCCGATCGGCGGCTCAGCGGATGACGCGGTGTTTCTGGCTGATCCGGATATTCTTGATATTGAAGGTGTTTCCGTCGGCCATGTCGCTCGGATCTTCCATAAAGTCGATGCGTTTTATTCTCGCGATCTTTGCCGAGTTCAATGTCGAAAAATAGGCCTGGAACACTTCTCCCCGTCCCAACTGCGTATAGCAGTCTTTGGTCATGCTGATGCCGCGGGTGCGTTGCAAGGTCAGCACTCGGGTCTTGCCGCCTTTGAGGTGGCAGATCAGCCGGGTGCTGGGGGACAGATTTGCGCTGCCGCGGGCCCGGAGATAGTGCATGGTCACGACTGTCCAGCTGTTCCCGAATCCGATGTCGTCGATCCAGATGCTGCAATTCCGGGAATGCTGCTTCGGCGTATGGTAAACGATGGATTGGCGTTTGCCCGGCTGGTTCTGTGCCGTGGCGACGGCTGCGCTGCCTGACAACAGAAAGGCGGCCAGCAGAATCAGGATCTGTTTGGTCATTTCGTAATGGTATAATAGGTTAATACGGGAAAGTTACAAAAAATTGCAATGGGTTGGCACAGGGAAGGTAGGTTTATTTTGCCCTGCACCGTGTATGGCTGTTTTTTCTGTGACAAGAAAGGCCCCATCGGGGCTTTCTCTTCGTTGCCCTCCTGCCGGGCGGGCATTTTGATTTTGTTTTCGCTTCACCGCTCATGTCGCGGGGGCACTTTCTTTCTTGTGCGACCAAGAAAGAAAGCAAAGAAGTCGCCGAAAGTCGGTTTGGACTTCGCAAAACATAATGTTTTGCGAACCCTCAAACGCGGCACTTTCGGGTCTGCTGTGTCTACCCGCAATTAAGGAAGATACTGGTTTCAAGAGCGAAGTACCTCCGGAAGCGTCGTGTTTTGCCTTGAGGGGGCCGCGCAGGACGCGCGGACACCCGACAAGGCGAAACCGGCTGGAGGCAGTTTGGCTTCGCCTTCCTCCTGGCGCCTCGGCCAATCGAGCAAGCTCGATTGGCACTCGCCTGCTGCGTCGGTTCTTTGTCTACTTTGACCTGCGGTCTTCCTCGCGCTGCCTCGGCATAGCCCACAAGTGGTTTCTGCCCTCGGTACGCTACTCGGTTCTTTGGTGGCAAAAAACGTAGAAGCCTCGCCGGCTTGAGGCGGCTAAGAAAAAGGGCCCGCCCGGCAGGAGCGGTGAAGTGAAAAGTGTCATTCCGCGAAGCGGGCGGCTCCACGCAGTGGTGGAATCTGGTTCGGCCGTGATCTCCCGATGACGCCCCGGAGCCACACCGGGCGGAGGGGCGGTGCCGCTCGGCACTTGAGCCGGCTTTTCTTCATTGCCCTTATGCCGGGCGGGCACTTTCTTTTCTCTTCACCGCTCATGCCGCGGGGCACTTCCTTTCTTGGGTGACCAAGAAAGGAAGCAAAGAAGTCACCGGGAATCGGTTTCACCTTGTCGAAAGCCGGTCGTTCTGCCCGGCTTTCTCAAGGCAAAACGCGACATTCCTGGGTCTGCTGTGTCTACCCGCTTTCAGAAGTGCTTTTGTGTGTGGAGACAGACGGTTCGGCTGGGATCTCTCTATGTCGGGCCGGAGCCACCCTGGGCGGAGGGTGCCGCTCGGCACTCGAGCCGGATTGGAATTACCCCAACCCCGCAGGCTGCGATCCAAAACTGTATTTTGCCCGCGCGCTGGCGGAAATCCTGTTCAAAAGCGCAAGCTGCTTTTGAACGATTT
>NZ_CANQYJ010000030.1 GCF_947628055.1 uncultured Rikenella sp. | reverse complement strand
GCAAGCGGTCTCTGCTCTCGGTACGCTGCTCGGTTCTTGGTCACCCAAGAAAGAAAGTGCCCCCGCGGCATGAGCGGATCGAAAGAAAAACCTTTCCCAGCGAGGGAACGCCCGCAGAGCTTTCCGCCGGAGAGAAAGCCCGCCGGCTCGAGGCGATAAAAAAACTACTATTTGCGACTGCAGGTCGTGCGGGCCGGCGTCAGCGGCGGGAGTGGAGCGCATAGGGGACAAAAAGAGGGAATACTTGAGTTCTCGCAATGAACCTTCGCATCGAACTCCCATTAGCGCCGGCCCGAAAAAAATGCCTTTAAACGAAGTTGGAAAGCCTGTCCATTCCCCAACCGCCGTGCGCCCACTGAAAACCCAACGTTTACAGGATCCATGCAGACAAGAATCCGCGAATCCCAAAAACAAATAATTTTCGTATCTTGTCCATTCCATAACAGCTCGTATGAAACCACGCATATCCGTCCCCCATTTGCCGCTGCTCCTTGCCGCAGCGGCCCTTTTCTTCGTTTCCTGCGGCAGTGCCGAGACCCCGGAAGACGACCTCGCATCCTTAGTCAATCCCCTGATCGGCACCGACGGCCCCGGAAACGTCTATCCCGGCGTCAGCGCCCCGTTCGGGATGGTTCAGCTCTCGCCCGACAACGGCACCAGCGGCTGGGACCGGATCGCCGGCTACTTCTGGCCCGACACCACCATCGCCGGATTCTCGCACACCCACCTCAGCGGCACCGGGGCCGGAGACTTGTACGACATCAGCTATATGCCCGCCGTGCCGCCGTTCCGGATCGGGAAAGGCGAATTGGGAGTCTACTCCACGTTCAGCCACCGCGACGAAACCGCCGAAGCGGGATATTACAAGGTTTTCTTGCAAGATTACAATACATCCGTAGAATTAATTGCAACCGAGCGGTGCGGCATGCAGCGGTACACGTTTCCGGCGACAGACCAGGCCACGGTGTTCGTGAACTTAGCGAAAGCCATGAACTGGGACTACACCCTGGGTTCGCACCTGCGGATCGTGGACGACCGGACCATCGAAGGGTACCGCTTTTCGGAAGGATGGGCGCCGGATCAAAAGGTCTACTTCGTGGCGCAGTTCTCGCAGCCGTTCACCTCGTACACGGTCGATACGGTGACTTCGGTACACCGGGACAGTGTCTACAACGGCATAAAAAGTCATATCGGACGGTTCGTGTTCAACACGGCGGCGAACGGCGGAAAACCGATCGTCGTCCGGACGGCGATTTCGGCGGTGGACATCGCCGGGGCGCGGAAAAACCTCGCGGCCGAGATGCCCACATTCGATTTCGACAGCGTGCGGACGGCACAGCGGGCGGTATGGAATGCGGAACTCTCTAAAATTCAGATCAAAGGGGGGACGCCTGACGAGCGGGTGTCGTTCTACACGGCGCTGTACCGGACGATGCTGGCACCGACCCTGTTCGACGACGCGGACGGCCGCTACTTCGGGCCGGACGGCGCGATACATGCCGGCGAGGTGCCGGGCGAGGGGGAACACAATTATTCCACCTTCTCGCTGTGGGACACCTATCGGGCGGCACACCCGCTCTACACATTCCTACACCCGGCGCGGGTGCGGGAGATGGCGGCTTCGATGCTGAACTTTTACGACCAGCACGGGATGCTGCCGGTGTGGCCGCTGTGGGGGAATGAAACGGACATGATGATCGGCTGCCATGCGGTGCCGGTACTGGTCGAGGCGGCGTTGAAAGGGATTTTGCCGGATTCGGTGCTGAACCGGGTGTTGTCGGCCTGCGTGGGGACGATGAACCGGGACGACTACCGGGCGATCGGACTTTACAAGACTTGGGGCTATGTGCCGGCGGATATGGAGAGGGAGTCGCTTTCCAAAACGCTGGAGTATGCTTACGACGACTGGTGCATTGCGCAATTGGCGCGGCGGATGCGGCGGGATTCGGTGTATAACGAGTTCATTCTGCGGTCGCAAAACTATATGAATGTGTTCCAGCCGGCGTCGGGATTCATGCAGCCGCGGCTGTCGAACGGCGAGTGGGTGCCGGGGTTCGACCCGAAGGAGTACACGGAGCATATCACGGAGAGCAACGGGTGGCAATACCTGTGGGCGGTGCCGCAGGATGTGGAGGGGCTGGTGCGGCTGATGCGGGGGCCGGAGCCGTTCGAGCGGCGGCTGGACGAGATGTTCACTTTATATCCGGAGGCAGCGGATTCGCTGCCGATTTTCAGCACGGGGATGATCGGGCAGTATGCGCACGGAAACGAGCCGTCGCACCATGTGGCGTATCTCTATAATTACGTGGGCAAACCGGAAAAGACGCAGCAATATGTATCGCAGATTCTGCGGACGCAATATGCGAATGCCCCTGACGGGCTGTGCGGCAACGAGGATTGCGGCCAGATGTCGGCGTGGTATGTGTTCAGCGCGATGGGTTTCTATCCGGTGGATCCGGTGAGCTTGAATTATGCGATCGGAACGCCGCTGTTCGAGGAGGCGGTCATTCGTTTGCCTGACGGCAAGACGTTCACGGTGCGGGCGCCGGGGGTGTCGGCGGAGCATTTCCGGATCGAAAAGATGATGTTGAACGGGAAGCCGTTGGGTGCGCCGTTCATTACATGGAATGACATCGTCAAGGGCGGGGTGCTGGAATTGACGGTCAGCCGGTAGGGTACGTGGGGGTCTGAACCGACGCGCCGAGGGGAAAAGGCGGCGAAGGATCATCCAATAAGAAGACGAACGGGACGCCTCTGTGCAGGTCGTCCCGTCGTCGCAAATAGTAGTAGCCCTTACCCAAGCAGTCAACTGTCAAACGGTCATTATTTCCTTTTCCTTAGCCGCCAACACGTCGTCGATCTTCTTGGAATATCCGTCCACGATCTTCTGCACTTCCTCTTCTCCGTCTTTGGCCACATCTTCCGGCAGCCCGTCAGCCTTGACCGCTTTCTTGATCGCTTCGATCGCTTCGCGGCGCACATTGCGCACTCCGACCCGGCAGCTTTCCGCTTCGGCCTTGATCTGTTTCATCAGCTCTTTGCGGCGTTCTTCGGTCAGCGGCGGCACGTTGAGCCGGATGGTTTCCCCGTTATTGGACGGGGTCATCCCTAAGTTGGAGTTGATGATGGCTTTTTCGATAGCCCCTAACAGGGTCTTGTCCCACGGCTGGATCAAAATCGTCCGGGCGTCCGGCACGGTCACGCTGGCCACTTGGTTGACGGGCATCTGCGAGCCGTATGATTCCACCATCACTCCGTTGAGTGCATTGGGGCTGGCTTTGCCGGCTCTCACGGCGGCGATTTCTTCCTCGAAATGTGCGAATGCTTTTTCCATTTTCGGTTTCGCCGCGTCGATGATCTCTCTTTTCTGTCCCATAGGTATCTCGTGTTATGTATGTCGCATCAGTTGTGCACCAGGGTCCCCACTTCTTTTAATGCGGCAGCGTCCGCTGCGGAGGTCACTTTGGCCAGATTCCCTGGCGTATCCATGTCGAATACGATGATCGGCAGCCGGTTTTCCATGCACATGGTGAATGCGGTCAGGTCCATCACTTTCAGGCGTTTGGCGATGACTTCCGCAAAGGTGATGTCGTTGTATTTGGCGGCCGAAGGGTCTTTCTCGGGATCGGCGGTATACACTCCGTTCACGCGCGTCCCTTTCAGCAAAACGTCGGCTTCGATTTCGACGCCTCGCAAGGCGGATGCGGTATCGGTCGTGAAGAATGGGTTTCCTGTCCCGCCGCCTATGATAACCACGTATCCTTCGCTCATCAAATCGAGTGCCCGGAATTTGGAGTAGATCCCGGCTCCCACCGGCCCCATGGGAATGGAGGTCAGCACGCAGGCTTTGCCTCCTGCGTTTTCGATGGCGGACTGCAATGCGAGTGAGTTGATGACGGTGGCGAGCATCCCCATCTGATCGCCTCGCACGCGGTCGAAGCCTTTGCCTACGCCGCTCATCCCTCGAAAAATATTGCCTCCGCCGATCACGATCCCGATCTGAACGCCGGTGTCGGCCACGCTCTTGATCTGCCCTGCATATGAGGCTAACATCTCCGGATCAAGCCCGTATCCTTGTGTCCCTTGCAAGGATTCGCCGCTGAGTTTCAATAATATCCGTCTGTATCTCGACATATCGCAACTTATATTCGTTTAATCTTTACCTTATTGGAGGCAACTGCCGCTTTCTTGAAAGAAAGCGGCGCAAAGAACTTTTGAGATAGCTACGCTACTCCTTAGGCTCCGCAGTCCTCTTTCTTTGCGTTTTCTTTGGGCCGGGGAATAGACCGCTCTTAATGCGGTTCTTTAGAACCGCCGACCTTCGCGCCCAGCGGCGAAGCCGCTCGGGGGGTGGGCGCGAGGTCGAATTGAAGTGTAATAGAGCGGTCTATAGTTCCCGGCCCAAAAAGATCAAAGACAAGGGTAGCCGGCAGGCTCAAGAGATGCGCAAGCATCTCAAAAAGTTTTTTCGGTTCCTTTTGTTCACAAAAGGAACAGTACCCTCAAACCGGGTAGAGAATAAACCGACCGATTATCAGTTTGCGTTATCGGCAATTCGTCCCGCCTGCCCCAACAGCTCCATCAGCCGATCCATATCCGGAGTCAAGATGATCTCCGTCCGCCGGTTCCGCGCCCTCGCCTCCCTGCCCGTTCCCTCCGCCACCGGCACATACTGGCTCCGCCCCGCCGCCGTCACCCGCTTCGGCGCAATTCCCTCGTTCCGCAGCAAGATGCGCACCACCGCCGTCGCCCGGTGCACACTCAAATCCCAGTTGTCGACAATCTGATCCCCCTCCTTCGAGCGATACGGCAGATTGTCCGTATGCCCCTCCACCATGATCCGGATATTCGGATTCCGCGCCAAGACCTCCCCCACCTTCAACACCGCCCGTTCCCCCTCCTGCGACACCTCCGCCTTCCCCAGCTCGAACAGCAGCTTTTCGTCCACCGACACATAAATCATCCCGCCCCGCTCCGTCACCGAGAGCCCCTCGCTGTCGAAATCCTGCAACGCCTCGCCCAACAGCGCCCGCACCTCCGCCAGCACCTGCGTCCGTTCGCGCAGCAAAGCCCTGAGCTCCGCATTCGTCAGCCCCCCCGCATAATGCGCCGAATCCAGCGCCCCGTACTGCGCCTCCAGCGCCGCCCGCTGCTCGCGCAGCTGCTCGACCTCCGCCAGCAAAGCCGCCGAATTATGCTCGCACCTCAAAGCCCGCGTCTGCGTCTGCCGGTACGTCTTCATCGACACGCACGACACCGCCCCCGCCAGCACGAACCCCGCCGTGCAGACCAGACCGACTATTTTCCCCGTTTTCATAAGGCGAAGATACAAAATTTCTATCTTTGTCGTCATACCGATTGCTGAAATGACAGCGAAAGCGACAAAATATCTCGATCGAATCGATTCTCCGGCCGACCTGCGCAAACTCTCCGTTGACGAACTGCCCGCATACTGCGCCGAGCTGCGGGAATTCATCATCCGCGAAGTGTCGGCCAATCCCGGCCATTTGGGAGCCAGCTTGGGGGCGGTGGAGTTAGCCGTGGCGATCCATTACGTGTACGACACCCCGAACGACCGGCTCGTGTGGGACGTGGGACATCAGGCCTATGCGCACAAGATCATCACCGGCCGGCGCGACCAGTTCCATACCAACCGCAAATTGGGCGGGATCAGCGGGTTCCCGAAGATGAGCGAAAGCGAGTATGACGCTTTCGGGGCGGGACATTCTTCGACATCCATTTCGGCGGCGCTGGGGCTGGCGCGGGCATTGCAGAACGGCGGGGAGGACGGAAAAGAGAAACCGAGGTGCGTGGCGGTGATCGGCGACGGAGCGATGACCGGCGGACTGGCTTTCGAGGGGCTGAACAACGCCGGGGCCGATCCGGACAACGATCTGCTGGTGGTGCTGAACGACAACCGCATCTCGATCGACCCGAATGTCGGGGCGCTCAAGGAGGCGCTGTTGGAGATCAGCACCTCCCGACACTACAACCGCTTCAAGGACTCGACGTGGCGGGCTTTGGACCGGATGCCGCGCCTCAGGCGGGTGATTCAGAAGGTGATGGGGGGGGCCAAGTCGTTTTTCCTGCACCAGAGCAACCTGTTCGAGTCGTTCAACTTCAGGTATTTCGGGCCGGTGGACGGCCATGATGTGGTGGGGTTGGTGCGGGCGCTGCGCGACCTGCGGACGCTGCCGGGACCGAAAATACTGCATGCGCTGACGGTAAAAGGGAAGGGCTATGCGCCGGCGGAACGCGACCAGACGCGGTGGCATGCGCCGGGGCGGTTCGACCCGGAGACGGGGATCCGGTTCGGAGCGGCTTCGGCGGCTTCGATGGCAGAGGGGGGGCGTATGCTCAAGTTTCAGGAGGTTTTCGGCCATACGCTGGTGGAGCTGGCGGAACAGGATGCGCGGATCGTGGGGATTACGCCGGCGATGCCGACGGGCTGTTCGATGAACCTGCTGATGGAGCGGATGCCGGAACGGGCTTACGACGTGGGGATTGCGGAGGGGCATGCGGTGACTTTCGCGGCGGGGTTGGCGGCAGGGGGGCGGGTGCCGTTCTGCAATATCTATTCGTCGTTCATGCAGCGGGCGGTGGACAACATCATCCACGACGCGGCTTTGCAGGAGTTGCCGGTGGTGCTGTGTCTCGACCGGGCGGGGCTGGTGGGCGAGGACGGGGCGACGCATCACGGGGCGTTCGACCTGGCTCTGCTGCGGGGGATTCCGAACCTGACGATCGCGGCGCCGATGGATGCGGTGGAGCTGCGGAATCTGATGTATACGGCGGCTCGGACGGCGGCGGAGGCGCCGCAGCGGGGGATGTGGGTGATCCGCTATCCGCGGGGGGGGGCTTTCCCGGCGGATGAGGTGCTGGGGCGGCCGTTCGCCTGTGTCGGGATCGGGCAGGGGCGTATCCTGAACGAACCGGAGAATGCAACTGTGGCGGTGGTCTCGGTCGGGGCGGCGGGGATCGAGGTGCGGGAGGCGGTCTCCGTTTTGGCAAGCGAGGGAATATCCGTGGCGCATTACGACCTGCGGTTCGCAAAACCGTTGGACACGGCGATGTTGGACCGGATTGCGGCTCGCGGCTACCGTTGTGTGGTGACGGTGGAGGACGGGGTGATTGCGGGGGGTGTGGGGAGTGCGGTGCTGGAATATTGGTCGGATCGCGGGCTGCTTGGCGGGGAAGGGATCGGACGGGTAGGACGGGTGGTGCGGCTGGGGCTGCCGGATCGGTTCGTGGAACACGGAGCGGTACAACAGTTGCGCCATCTGTGCGGCATAGATGCGGCATCTGTCGCACAGCGGATCAAGTCTCTTTTGTAAACATTCGGTTCCGGGCAGGCTGTAACTGTCGGGCAACGAGAAGTCTGACGATAGTTTTCCGATGTTGGGCCGGAGTGTCTTGCGGCACGCAAAGCGATCAGTTTTCGGCGGCAGAGGCCCGGTGCTGAGCGGCACCGGCCCGCCGGCAGGTCCTTTCTTTTCGCGGCAAACGGCTCCGCGCAATTCAAACGCAATTCTTTCTGTTTTGCAGAGACCGGCCCTGCGCGCGATTGCTGGAGTAGGAAATCGTTCAAAAGCATGAATTGCTTTTGAACCGGATTTCCGCCAGCGCGCGGGCAAATACATTTTTTAGCGGCAAAGAGGGCGCAGCCTGCGAAGTTCGGTTTGGTTACAGCCCGGTTCGTGTGCCGAGCCGGGAGTTTGTTCTGTCTTAGAGGGTGGCGCGAGGCCGAATACGCAGAATTTTTTATTGTACAGTTAATATAACGGGGTCGGAGCCTGCGCGGGCCATTTCGAGCCGAGCGAGATTTTGGCCCGTCGCCGGGGGAGGCTCCGGCCCAACCGGTTCTGCGAACCGGAGTTTCATCGTTGTATGAGACAAGTACGGCTCCGAAACACGAGTACGTCCCGGAGTTAGCGGAGGAGTTTAGGGTAGTTACAGCCCGGCTCGAGTGCCGAATGGTACCGGTCCTCCGCCCGGGATGGTTCCGGGGCGCCATCGGGAAATCTTTGTAATAAAACCTATGGTTTTCTTCGCCTCAAGCTAGCAAGGCGATAAAAATCGTACTTTTATGTCGGGTCGGGCCGTCATTCTCAGGCCAGGAACCGAACAAATAGAATATACCTATGCGAAAATTGATTCTTGCGGGACTTCCCGCCCTGATTGCAGCCGCCTGCTCGCCGGAACCGAAACCGGCCGAAATATCGGTTATTCCCCAACCTTCCCGGATCATCGAAGGAACGGGATTCGTCAAAGTCGAGCCGGATCGTGTGCTGACCGTCATAGACACGACAATCGGTCATCCGGAAGGCTACCGGCTGATGGCCGAGAACGGTAAGGTGACCATCGTCGGCGGGGGAGAAGCCGGGGTATTCTATGGGTTGCAGACGCTGGAGCAGCTCAAGGATTCCGCGGGTCGCGTGCCGGCCGTGACCATCGAAGATGCGCCGCGATTCCCGTGGCGGGGGATGCACCTCGACGTGAGCCGGCATTTTTTCTCGAAAGATTTTATAAAAAAATACCTCGACATACTGGCCTACCACAAGATCAACACTTTCCACTGGCATCTTACGGACGGGATCGGCTGGCGGTTGCAGATCGACCGGTATCCGAGGTTGACACAGAAAGCCGCATGGCGTAAGGTCAAAGACGAAAAAGCACCGTGGATCGGGCTGGAACTCAGCGACGAAGCACGGCAGGACAGTGCGGACACTTACGGCGGATACTACACGAAAGAAGACGTGCGCGAGATCGTGTCCTATGCCCGGGAACGGCATATTACCGTCGTGCCCGAGATCGAAATGCCGGGCCATTCCGAAGCGGCGACCTTCGCCTATCCGGAATATTCGTGTCCGACGGCGCAGCCGGGCAGCGGCATTTATTGTCCGGGCAAAGAGGAAACTTTTGCCTACTTGGAAAGGATTATCGACGAAGTGATCGAGCTGTTCCCGGACTCGCCGTACATCCATATCGGCGGCGACGAGGTGGACAAGGAGCAGTGGAGCCGGTGTCCGCTTTGCCGGAAGCGCATGCGCGAAGAGGGGCTCGAGAACGAGCATGAATTGCAAAGTTATTTCGTGCATCGCATGGAGGAGTATATCAACTCCAAAGGCAAAGCGATGATCGGCTGGGACGAGATATTGGAAGGCGGCTTGGCGCCGAATGCGACAGTGATGTCGTGGACGGGATTCGAGGGGGGGATCAAAGCGGCCAATGCGGGTCATAACGTGGTGATGGTGCCGTTGGACTACGTTTATTTCGATCATTACCAGGGGCAGAATCCGTGCGAGCCGCAGGCGTGGGGGGGCTTCAACGGGATAAAGCGTGTCTATTCGTTCGATCCGGTGCCGGCAGGGATCGCGCCGGAGAATGTACATTATGTGCTGGGAGGGCAGGGAAACCTGTGGACGGAGAATATCCGCACGCCGGAACATGCGGAATACATGCTGCTGCCGCGGCTGGCGGCGCTTTCCGAGGCGTTGTGGAGCGATACGACGGCCAAGGACTGGGGGCGTTTTGAACGGAAACTGGACCGGCAGTTGGAACGGTATGCGGCGCGGGGGTGGAACTATGCCGAAAGCGCATTCACCCCTTATATAGCCGAACAGCGTTTCGACGGCGATGGCTCGCTGGTCTTGCGGATAGCGACGGAGTTGGAGGGTTGTCCGATCCGGTATACGTTGGACGGGAGCGCACCGACGGCGGATTCTCCGTTGTACGCCGATTCTTTGGTGGTCGATGCGCCGGCGACGCTGACGGCGCAGACTTTCCGCAGGGGACGGGCGGTGGGGTGCCTGCTTGTAGTGCCGCAGCTGCTGAACCGGGCGACGCGGGCGCGGGTCTCCTATGCGACACCTTACAGCCCGGCATATACGGGCGGGGGCGACACGGCGCTGGTGGACAACCGGTATGCGTTCAAACGGGGCGACGACCGGGCGTGGCAGGGGTTCGAGGGGACGGATATGGAGGTGACGCTGGATTTGGGCACGGTGCAGCAGGTGGAGGGGATCGTGCTGCGCTTTTTGCAGCATATCGCTTCGACTTCCGTGATGCTGCCGACGCGTCTGACGGTGTGGACTTCGGCGGACGGCAGGGATTTTTCCGTAGCGGCGGATGTGCCGATCGCGCCGGACGAGGATTCGGAGGTGCTGATCCGGCCGTTCGATGTGCGTTTTCAGGCGCCGGTGCGGGCGCGGTATGTGCGGGTGCGGGCGGAAAATCGTGGAACACTGCCCGAAGGGCATCCGCGCGCGGGGGCGGCGGCTTGGATATTTACGGACGAGATTGCAGTCTATTGACGCGTCGTGGGTGGGTTTTCCACCGCTATGTGCTGTTCTTTCTTTGAAAAGAGTTTTTGGGGCGGGGCTTGGGGCTTTCGGGGTATAACTCTCTTGGTTTGAGGAGGTGCCGTTTAGAGGTGCGGTGCCGGGACAAGTTGTCAGTGCATTTTTCCGCGTGAGCGGGCGGTGCAAGGAGATCACAGACGACATTGCAAGAGTGCTTGTCGGTACCTATAATTAAATGTACGGCTAAAAACATCATTCTGCGGGCGGGTTGAGCGAATCGAAGAGACGCCATTTCGAGTAGAGACAGCTCGGTTGAAAAACCCAGCAAAACCAAGTCGCCGCCAGCGGAAAACCAAACGCTCAGTATCGCCCAGCCCGCCCGCCACAGAACAAACCGACACCGAAAAATGAACTTAGTCATAGACATAGGAAACACTTTCGCCAAAACCGCCGTCACAGACAGAGGAGAGATCGTGTCCAAGAACGTGGCACAAGAGCTGAGCTGCCCGGCGATCCGGGATATGCTCCGCGCCTATCCGGACATCGACCGGGCGATCCTTTCCACGACCCGGCATCCCGACAAGACGACCGAAGATTACCTGCGGCAGCAGGTAGCCCAATTCATGCGTTTCGAGCCCGGGACGCCGGTGCCGTTAGCGAATCTCTACGCCACCCCGCAGACATTGGGCGCCGACCGGCTCGCGGCAGCCGTAGGCGCATGGGAGGTGGCGCCCGGACGCGAACTGCTCATCATCGACCTCGGCTCAGCGATCACCATCGACCGGGTCAGCGCAGCAGGCGAATACCTCGGCGGAAATATTTCGCCCGGCATGGCCATGCGATTCGAGGCACTCCACCGGCTGACAGACCGGCTGCCGCTTTGCGTCGCCCCTTCCGAGGCGGCCGTGCTGACAGGGAACACCACCCGGCAAGCCATCGAAAGCGGCGTCGTGCTCGGCATCATCCACGAAATCGAAGGCTATATCGCCCGGCTCGGCGAAAAAAACAGCGCTTTGACCGTCTTTTTTACCGGCAGAGACGCGAATTTCTTTGCCGACAAAGTAAAAAAACCGATATTTGTAAGCAATGATTTAGTCATCAAAGGACTGAACCGAATACTCGAATATAATGCCCCATCCAATATTCCGGACATTGAAACATAACCTATGCAGCTGCGGCGGATACGCCGCATTTTGCCTGTGCGCCGTATTATGCCTTTGCACTCCGCATGCCCGGGCGCAGATGAGCAGCCTCAACATCTTTTCGCCGTATACGATGTACGGCATCGGGGATATGGCCGTCGGCGGCAGCGCGTTCAATCGGTCGATGGGAGGCGTGGGGATCGCCGTGCGCGACCCGCATGCGTTCAACTACAGGAATCCGGCATCGATGAGCGCGATACCGAGACAGTCGGCCATCTTCAACTTCGCGGGCGAAGGGAAAAATATTTACGCCAGGAATGCCTCCGCGGGCAATTCCACGACATACAACACATTCAACATCCACGACCTCGGGCTGGCGGTGCCGCTGGGGAGAGGCGTGGGGTTAGGCTTTTCGCTGACGCCGGTGAGCTCGGTAGGCTACACCAGCCGTCTCGTCGAGCAGAACCAGAGCGTCACGGAGAATATCGGGAGCACGATCTACAATTATGCCGGAGACGGCGGGATCACGCAGGTGGCTATGAGCCTCGGAGTGAACCTCACGCCTAAGCTCTCGCTGGGAGTCAGCATGAACTACTGGTTCGGGGATATCGAGCGGCAGTACAACGCCATGGTTACTTCGTACCTCTCGTCTGCGGTATACCGCAGCGTGATTTCCACCGAGAACCAGAACCTCAGCAAGATCTTGTTTACTTTAGGGGCGCAGTATGTCTTCAAGGTGGGCAGGAACAATGCTCTGGCGATCGGGGCGACCTATCAGCCGAAAGTGACCGCCTCGATCAGACAGACGCGGCTCACCATGTCCTACGACAACTCGGGAGCCGACACCGTCTTTTCGGCAGCCAGCCGTTGGAATATGGATATTCCAGGCAAAGTTGCGGCGGGGATCTATTACCAGTCCGACAAACTGGGCGTCGCGTTCGACTACAGCAGGCAGAATTGGGAAGGGGCATACGCGATACCGGAGGGGCAGAATGTCGCGTTGGGGGTGCAGCAGGATTACCGGTTAGGCTTTTCCTACGTTCCGAACCGTTTCGATATCCGCAATGCGCTGAACCGGTGGACATACAAAGTCGGGCTGAGATACAGCGACAGCTATCTGATCAAAGACGGACACCAGCTGCGCGATGCCGCGGTGTCGTTAGGCGTCGATTTCGGCCTCAAGAAAGGGACATTCTCCAAAGTGGGGATCGGGCTCGAATACGGCGAGCGGGGAAGCCGGGCGGCGGGACAGGTGAGAGAGCGCTATTTCAATATCTTTGCGGCTTTGAGCCTGTTCGGGAACGACTACTGGTTCGTGCGTCCGAAATACAACTAAGGCGGGGCACGGATTTTACCTCCGGGACGAGACTGAAAAACGGGTGCAAAACGTTATAAAAGCAAAATGTTATAAAACGAGGAACTGACCCCTCTTCCTGAATCGAACGACAAACAAAACACGACCATACGAAATGAAAAAGCGAGTTTATTCCCTGATGGCGGCTCTGGCCTTAGTGGGAGGCACAGCTGCTGCACAAGATTTCAAGGACGATCCGAAATACGGCGCCGATCCGGCAGCACGGGAACAGAATGTCCGTATTCTGAACTTCTTCGACGACGCATACAAAGCCAAAGACTACAACCTGGCCACGCTTTACCTGCGGGAACTGATCCAGAACGCACCGAAGGCTTCCGAAAACATGTACATCCGCGGGATCGAAATCTACAAGACCAAAGCGGCCGGCGCACAAACCAAAGCGGAACGCAGGACGTATGTGGACAGTATCCTGTATATCTACGACAAACGAATCGAAGCGTTCGGCGAACACCGCACCCGCGGCGAAGCCTATCTGCGGAGCGAAAAAGCGAAAATGTTCCTCGCCATGATGCCATCCGACCGCGAACGCCTGTTCAAACTCTTCCGCGAAGCGCTGCATGAGAAACACCCGTTTGAACCGGCCTTGGCGGTGATGTACTTCAACTCCGTCGTCGAAAGTTTCAAACTCGACGACGTGACCCCTGAAGAATTGATCGAAGTCTACGAAAGACTGAGCAAACGGATGGCCGGCTCGTCGAATCCCGACGCAGCGGAAGCGGGGAAAGTGCTCGACGACTTGTTCGCGACCAGCGGGGTGGCCGACTGCGCAACCGTAGAGAAAATCTACAAACCCAAATACGAAGCCGATCCGGAAAACCCGCAGCTGATCGAGACCATTCTGGCACTGCTCCAGCGGGGACAGTGCTCCAGCGAGTTCTACCTGACCATGCTCGAAAAATATTACGCCGTGAACCCGAAACCGGATGTGGCCATTCAACTCGCATCCGTATTCCAGGAAAAACAGGACTATGCAAAAGCGATGGAATACCTCCGCATCGCGATCGACAAGGCGACGGACGAAGATATGAAAGTCAACTTCCTGCTGCAGGCAGCGACTATGAGCAGCGCATCCGGCTCCTACCGGGAGGCAGCCGGTTTCGCACGGCAGGCCATCGGGCTCGACCCGGACAGCGGCGTGGCCTACCTGCTGCTGGGGGCAGCCTACGGAAGCGGTGCGGGGAGCGCATGCAGCGCTTTCGACAGCCAGACTGCCATGTGGCTGGCCGTGGATAACCTGGCGCTGGCCCGGCAGCTCCTGCCCGCCGACGACCCGCAGCAAGAACAGATATCCAAAATGATCGGCAACTACAGCGCGAACTTCCCGAAAACCGAAGAGACCTTCATGCGCGGGCTGAACCCGGGGGATCCGTATACGGTCAGCTGCGGCTGGATCAGCGGCAGGACTACCGTGCGGGAACGTTAATACACTGGATATTTAGTCGGGGGATTCTTGCGGCTTTCCGACAAGAACCCGGTGACCTATGAAGAGTTTACGACAAATCATAAGCCCACAGACAGTGCTTGCCGCCACGCTTGCGGCAGGCACTCTTTTTCTGTCATCCTGCGGGAAAAAGGAGCCCAAACCGACGATCGAAGACCCCGAGACCACGCCCACGCAGGTCAGCCATAACCACCGCATGATCAACTCGGTGGACGGATACCGCCAGTATCGGATGGAGACCCCGCTGCTGGAACGCTACGAGCTGGCGACGGAACCTTTTATGGAATTTCGGGAAGGGATCAAGATCGAAACCTTCGACTCGCTGCTGCGGGTCGAGAGCGATCTGGTGGCCGATTACGCCCGGCTGAACGAAGTCACCGACCTGTGGGAGGCGCGCGGGAACGTCGTCGCCCACAACTACACGGGGGAACGGGGCGGGCGTACCTTGTACACCGAACGGTTGTACTGGGACCAGAAAAAGAAAAAGATATACAGCGACACCACCGCCAAAGTGATCGACGGCGGAAGCGTGCACGTAGGCAGCAACTTTGAAGCCGACGAAAGTTTCGAGACCTGGAGCTTTCACAACACCTCCGGGAAAATCGAAGTCGATGCCGCCGCATTGCGGGACACCGCCGGCACAGCGGAGCCGGCACCGGCAGCCGGGCAGGTTCCGACTGCCATGGCACCGTTGTAGTTCAACTCAACTTGTCTCATGGAGATACAAATCATCGTTATCCTCATCGCCCTGACCCTGTCGGCCTTTTTCTCCGGCATGGAGATCGCATTCCTCTCGTCCAACAAACTGCGGCTGGAGATCGAACGCAAACAGAGCAAAACCTACAACCGCATCGTCAGCCTGTTTCTCCGAGCGCCCGGGCAGTACATCTCCACCATCCTGGTCGGGAACAATATCGCATTAGTCATCTACTCCATTTTTATGAGCCGGCTTTACGTGGAGATCGCCGGCCGCTCCAACTATGCGGCGGAGACCCTCATCTCGACCCTGATCATTATTTTCACCGCCGAGTTTCTGCCCAAAGCGGTCGTCAAAGCCAACCCGAATTTCTACCTGCGGACTTTCGCCGTGCCGGTTTACCTTTTTTATATCGTATTCTATCCCTTGTCCCGGTTCGCCACCTCGCTGTCTGCGCTGCTGTTGCGCATGATGGGTAAACGCGTGGACAACACCCCGCAGATCGCCGGATTCGGCAAAGTCGATCTGGCCACGCTGGTCGAAGAAGCCGCCGGGAACGAAGAGGGCGACGCTGAAGAGAAAGAAGACAACGAACAACAGATCAGGCTCTTCCAGAACGCACTGGACTTTTCCGAACAGCGCGTTCGAGAGTGCATGGTGCCGCGCACCGACGTCGAAGCGATCGACGTCGAAGACAGCGTGGACGACCTCCGGCGGCTGTTCGTCAGCAGTGGCTACTCGCGGCTGCCGGTCTACGAAGGGACGATCGACAACATCATCGGATACGCCAACCTCAAATGCCTGTTCAACGGGCCGGCTACTATCCGGGAAGTGCTTCAGGAGACCTTGTATGTGCCCGAGACGATGTCGCAGCAGAAGCTCCTCGGCGAATTTATCCGCGACCACAAATCGCTCGCTGTCGTGATCGACGAATTCGGCGGCACGGCCGGCATGGTGACCCTCGAAGACCTGCTGGAACAGATCTTCGGCGAAATCGAAGACGAACACGATGCCGACTATTTAGTCGAAAAGGAAGTCACGCCCGGCGAGTATGTCTTGGCGGGGCGGCTGGAGATCGACCACCTGAACGAAACTTACGGCCTCGGCATACCCGAATCGGAGCGGTACGATACCCTGGCGGGCTATATTCTCGACCAGAGCGAAGACATACCTAAGCCGGGGGACATAGTGCGGGCCGACGGTCTGAAAATCAAGATACTCCGCACCAGCCGGACACGCATCGAACTGGCGCAGGTCACAAAAATCGAAGGTCTTTCCTAAAGGGGGCCCGTGGCTTCGCTATATCGAAAAAAAACAGTACATTTGTCCCCATTAGGCCGGGCCGGTCGGAAAATTTCCGGATTCGGACGACGACAAAGGGAAAATAAAAGCACAAAATAAAGAATGGTAACTCTCAACACACTCAGAAACAAAGGCGGCGTTCTGCTGGCTATCGTGATCGGGCTGGCCTTGCTCGCTTTCGTGCTCGGCGACATGCTGACCTCGGGAAGCACCCTGATGAACAGTTCCAAGATGAACGTCGGGATGATCGACGGAGAAAAAGTCTCCACGCAGGAGTATGCCCAGGCTATCGACGAACTGACCGAAGTCCGGCGGATCACCACGGGACGCGAAGGATCGACCGAAGAGGAAAACGAAATGATCCGCGTCCAGGCATGGGACATGATGATCCGCGACAAGGCGCTGAAGCCGGCATTGACGGCGTTGGGGCTTACCGTCTCGGACGACGAAATGGTCGGACTGCTCAGCGGGGCGAATCCTTCGCCGATCATCGCGCAGATGTTCGCCGATCCGCAGACCGGCCTGTTTGAACCGGCCTTGCTGCGGCAGTTCGTGGCGAATGTGGGACAGGATCAGACCGGGCGCATGCAGATGTTCTGGAACTATCTGCAGGGCGAGGTCGCCGATCAGAGCCTGCTGTTCAAATTTAAAAACTTGATCGACAAAGCGGCTTATGTGACGGGGTTTGAAGCGGAACAATTGGCTTCGTGGGAGGCGAAGACCTACAGCGTGGATTATTTGGTTAGCCGGTATGAAAGCGTGGCGGACAGCACCGTGCAGGTGAGCGATGCCGAGCTGCGGGAATATTATGACAGCCACGAAGGGATGTTCCGGCAGGAAGACCTGCGCGACATCGAGTATGTGACTTTCGAGGCTTTGCCGTCGGCAGACGATTATGCAGCGGCGGAAAAGGCAGTGCACGAGCTGGCGGCGGGGCTGGCGGAGACGGGGAATGTGCAGCAGTATGTGGCGATGAACTCGCAAAGTTCGTTCGACCCGCGCTATTATAAGCCGGGCGAAATGACGGGCGAACTGGGGAACTTCGCGTTCAGTGCGACGGCCGACCAGGTGTATGGGCCGGTGCTCAGCGGTGACCGGTGGACGATGGCGCGGATTGCAGATGTGCAGGTGATTCCGGACAGCATGCGGATCAGCAATATCGTGATTCCGGCCGACAGGAAAACATTGGCGGACAGCCTGGTGACGGCTTTGCGGAACGGCGGGGATTTCGCGGAAGCTGCGCGGGAATTTTCGGCAGATCCGCAGAGCGGGGCGCTGGGGGGAGATATGGGGATGATGGACCCGCAGACGCTGGCCCCGCAATTCGCCGAAGCCTTGAAAGGAGCTTCGGAAGGAAGTGTGAAAACCGTTTCCACGCCTGAGGCGGTCTTTATTCTGAAAGTGACCGGCGTGAAAGGCGAATCGCGGAAAGTGCAGCTCGGGGTGATCGACTACAATGTGGAAGCAAGCGAACTGACCCGGAATCAAGTGTACGGCGAAGCGAACAAATTCGCGACGGCGGCTGCGGCCGGCGGATTTGAAAAGGCTGTGAACGACGGGGCGCTGGCCAAGCGGGTGGCGACGGTAGGGCCCAATGACCGGACGGTCGGCGGCATGCAGCAATCGCGCGAGCTGGCGCGGTGGGCTTTCAACGGCGAGCTGGGCGAGATCTCGGACGTGAAAGAGTTCGGGAACAACTTCGTGATCGCCACGATTACGGCGGTGCGGGAAAAAGGTGTGGCACCGTTCGATCAAGTGAAAAACGACCTCCTCGCGCTGGTGATGCGGGAAAAGAAGGGAGAGATGCTGGCGCAGCGGATGGCGGGAGCTGCCTCGGTGGCGGCCTTGGCGGCGACGCTGGGGGTGGATACCTTGAGCAGCGATGACATTAATTTCCAGGGATTTATGGCACCGGAAGTGGGCTTTGATCCGGCCTTTACCGGCGGGGTGTCGGGGATCGGCAAGACGGGGGCCGTTTCCAAACCGATTGTCGGACGGATCGGGGTGTATGCAGCGGAGATTACGGCAGAGCGTGAAACACCGGTAGACCAGGCAATAGAAAAGGCGCGCCTGACTGCGGAAGCGCAGCAGAACGCTTTCATGGCGGCTTACGAAGCGTTCATGACATTGAGCGACATTCAGGATACACGGTACCGATTCTATTAACCGGTCGTTTTTCATCCTCATTCCTCGGGACGGAGACGCGACAATCGTTTTTTTAACTTTTTTGTGCGTACCTTGCCAAAGACCGTTCTCGGCCTCGGGCGAGGTGCGCTTTTTCATTCGAAACCGAGGCTGTCGGATACCGCGGGCAGCGCCTGGCAGACACAAGGAACCGCGCGATGCGTGCCGCCTCCCAAGATTCCGCCCTGGCAGGGGACACCCGCAGAAAACCCGGAAGAGCCCCGGCAGGCAGACCGGGCGGAGCGAAGTCGAAGAGAACCGTACCCCCGAACACAAAGAAAGGTGCGGGAAAGCGACAGGATTTAAGTATATTTGTCAACGGCCCTTTTGCGAAATCGGCGCCGACATGCGACACTTCAGATGAAATTCAACAGCCTCCCCCTTTACGCGAAGATACTTGCCGGCATGGTGCTCGGGATACTCCTCGGCGCGGTCGCCATCCGCGGCGGTTTTGCCGGCGGCATCGACGACTGGGTCAAACCTTTCGGCGAGATATTCATGCGGCTGCTCAAATTCATCGCCATTCCATTGGTGATGATCTCGCTCGTCAAGGGGGTGGGGAACCTCAGCGATGTCGCCTCCCTCTCCAAGATCGGCGTCAAGACGATCGGCATCTATGTTTGCACCACCGTGCTGGCAATTTGCGTAGGGCTCGTGCTCGTCGAGCTGATCGGCCCCGGCAAGGCGGTCGGGCCGGAGAGCGCTGCGGCGATACAGGCCGGCTACAGCAACACGGTCGCCGAGCGGAACACGCAAGCCGCCGAAATGGCCCAGACGCCGCCGCTCCAGTTTCTCGTCGATCTTTTTCCCGACAATTTGGTCGGCGCGATGAGCGATAACGGAGGAATGCTCCAGGTTATCGTCATCGCCTTGTTGATCGGGGTGGCCGTTCTTTTTGCGGGGAAAGAAAAAGCCGCGCCGTTCATGCGCCTCATCGACTCGCTGGACGTCATTGTGCTGAAACTCATCGACATCATCATGCAGTACTCGCCCATCGGCGTACTCGCCTTGATGGCCGGGATGGTGGCCGATACCGCCGGGAATATGGAGCTTGTCGGGGCTTTGGGATTGTACGTGCTGACCGTTGTGCTGGGGCTGCTTCTGATGATTTTCCTGTTTTATCCCCTGTTGATTCATTTTTTTACCAGGATACCGGTGCGGAAATTTCTGAAGGCCATGCCCCCGGTGCAGCTGCTGGCTTTTACGACCAGTTCCAGCGCAGCCACCTTGCCGCTCAATATGGAGACCGTGGCGCTGAAGTTAGGCGTGTCGCAGCGCGTCACCTCGTTCGTGCTGCCGATGGGGATGACCATCAACATGGACGGCACCAGCCTCTACCAGGCGGTGGCCGCCGTGTTTATCGCGCAGGTGCTGGGGGTCGACCTGACGTGGGTGCAACTGCTGACCATCGTCCTCACCACCACCCTGTCCTCCATCGGCACGCCGGGGATTCCGGGCGGGGCGGTCGTCATCCTGATTATGGTTCTGAGCTCCGTGGGGCTGCCGCCGGAAGGGCTGGCCTTAATATTGGGGCTCGACCGGCCGCTCGATATGCTGCGGACCGTGGTCAACGTCACCGGGGATGCGGCTGTGGCTTCCATCGTCGACTCGAATACCCAAACCAAATAACCTGAACTCGATATGAAACGGAATCGCATTCTCTTTCGCCTGATCGCAGCCGGTGCCGTCGCGATAGGGGCCGTATCGTGCGCGAAAAAAAACGAAGCGCCGCTGCCGGTCTATCCCGTGCCGACCCCTGCGCAGGTAGCCTGGCAGAAGATGGAGACCTACGCTTTCGTCCATTTCGGCCTCAACACCTTCAACGACCTCGAATGGGGCTATGGGGATACCCCTGCGGAGACCTTCAATCCCACGAACCTCGATGCCGAACAATGGGCCCGGATTATCAAAGCGGCGGGATTCAAAGGGATTATTCTGACGGCCAAGCATCACGACGGCTTCAACCTCTGGCCGTCAGAATATACGGAGTATAGTGTCAGGAACTCGCCGTGGCGGGACGGGAAAGGCGATATGGTGCGCGATCTGGTCAATGCCTGCCGCAAGTATGGGCTTAAATTCGGGCTTTATCTTTCGCCGTGGGACCGCAATCATGCCGACTACGGGAGACCGGAATACGTCGAATACTTCCATAACCAGATACAAGAGCTGATTACCGATTACTGCGACAGTGTCGAACTGTTTGAATACTGGTTCGACGGGGCGAACGGCGGGGACGGTTACTACGGCGGTGCGCGGGAGAAGCGGTCGATCGATCCGGATACCTATTACCGGTATGGGCAGGCTGTGGAATTGATCCGCTCCAGGTTTCCGGACGCCATGATCTTCGGCGGCACCGAGCCCACGATCCGCTGGGTGGGCAACGAGGAGGGCTGGGCGGGGCAGACCGACTGGGCGCCGTACAAGCCGGGCGACAACCCGCATTACGGATCGCCGGACGGCACCGAGTGGCTGCCGGCGGAGTGCGACGTGTCGATCCGGCCGGGATGGTTCTATCACGCCCGCGAGGATCAGTCGGTGCACAGTCTCTCCCATTTGGTGAACATCTATTACCAGAGCGTGGGGCGCAATGCGACATTGCTGATGAACTTCCCGGTGGCGCTGGACGGACGCATCCATCCGTTGGATTCGGCCCGGATTATGGAGTGGCGGAAGACGCTGGACGAGCAGTTCAAGACGAATCTGCTCTCCGGCATCGAACCAACGGTCGGCAATACGCGCGGCCTAAGTTTCAAGGCCGCCAATATGACGGACGGGAACTGGGACACCTATTGGGCGACGGAGGATACGGTGACGACCGGAAGTGCGGAGTTTCGTTTCGACACCGTTACGCCGGTCAATCGGGTTCTGTTGCAGGAATATATTCCGCTGGGGCAGCGCGTGGCGAAATTCGGGGTCGAATATCTGGATACGCTGGGCCGGTGGCGGCCGGTGGTTACGGAGGATACGACGACCACCATAGGCTATAAGCGCATCATCCGGTTCGAGACGGCGGCGGCCAAGGCGCTGAGGGTCAACTTTCTGAAATCGCGCGGGCCGCTGTGCATCAACAATATAGAGGCTTATCTGGCTCCGGTGCTGATGGTCGAACCGACGATCCGCAGGAATGCGGAAGGGACGGTGTTTATCAGCGCGGCTCCGGGGGCGAAGATTCATTACACCATAGACGGGACGGTGCCGACGACCCGTTCTGCGCTGTTCCGGGAACCGTTCAGACTGGCGCGCAAAGGGACGGTGAAAGCGATTGCGGCGGATCCGACGTTGGGCACGGTCAGTCCGGTGGCGGCGCGCGTGTTCGATATTCCGACGGCGGCGTTCAGCGTCGTGACACCGGCGGGCGAGAAAGCGACGGCGGCGTTCGACGGCAATCCGAGCACGGCGTGGTATTTGTTGCTCTCTAAAAACCGTGAGCTGACGTTCGATCTGGGCGGGACTTATACGGTGACGGGGCTTACTTATGCGCCGGACGCGAACCGCTGGGGGATGGGGCCGGTGTCGAAATACCGCATCTATATGAATGACAGAGAGGTAGCCGCCGGCGAGTTTTCCAATATCAAGGCCAATCCCATCGAACAGACAGTGACGTTTGCCGAACCGATAAAAGGAAACCGGATCCGTTTTGCGGTGGACGCTACGGCCGACGGCGCGGCGAGCGCTTCTTTCTCCGAAATTACAGTATTGACAGAATAATCCGATAGTTACATGACAATGATGAAATACGGTCCGGATAAAAACGGTTACTTCGGCGAATTCGGCGGCGCGTTCATCCCGGACGAACTCCGGGAAAATATCGGCCAGCTCACCGAACGCTATGTCGGGATTATCGAAAGCCCGAGATTCAAGCAAGAATTCGGCGACCTGCTGAAAAACTATGCGGGCCGTCCGTCGCCGCTCTACTTCGCGCCGAGGTTGAGCGAAAAATACGGTGCGCGGATTTACCTCAAGCGCGAAGACCTGAACCACACCGGTTCGCACAAAATCAACAATGCGCTGGGGCAGATTCTGCTGGCCAGGGAGATGGGATGCACCCATATTATCGCAGAAACCGGGGCGGGGCAGCACGGCGTGGCTACGGCTACGGTGTGCGCGAAGCTGGGGCTGCGGTGCACCATTTATATGGGGGCCGTGGATGTGGAGCGGCAGGCGCTGAATGTGGCCCGAATGAAAATGCTGGGGGCGAAGGTCGAGGCGGTGACCGCAGGCGGGGCTACGCTGAAAGATGCCGTGGATGTCGCGTTCGCCTATTGGGTGGCCCATCCGGAGGCGTACTACCTGCTGGGGTCGGCCGTGGGGCCGCACCCGTTCCCGGACATCGTGGCCCGATTGCAGTCGGTCATTAGCGAGGAGATACGCAAACAGCTCAAAGAGCAGGAGGGCAGGGAATTGCCGGACTATGTGATCGCCTGCGTCGGCGGCGGGAGCAATGCGGCGGGGGCTTTTTACCATTTCCTCGACTCGGAGAGCGTGAAATTGGTGCAGGTCGAGGCCGGAGGGCACGGTACGGACGGCAACGAGCATGCCGCTTCGCTGACCTGCGGGACGGAAGGGATTCTGCACGGCAGCCGGTCGATGATTCTTTTCGACGAGAACGGGGAGGTGCGCGAACCGTACTCCATTTCGGCGGGGCTGGACTATCCAGGGATCGGGCCGCTGCACGCCTATCTGGCTAAAACGGGGCGGTCGACCGTGCTGGCCGCTACGGACGGTCAGGCGTTGGAGGCGGCGCGGGAGGTGGCGCAGCTGGAGGGAATCATTCCGGCCATCGAGTCGGCGCACGCTTTGGCGGCACTGCCGCTGCTCTCGTTCCGGCCGGAGGATGTGGTGGTGGTGAATCTGTCGGGACGGGGCGACAAGGATATGCCGACTTACTTGCGCGAATTCGGACTGTGAGGGATGGCGAAGGACAAAATCAAACCGGGACGGCTCTCGATCAAGGAGTGGAACGAGCAGGACAGGCCGCGCGAGAAGCTGATGAGCCGCGGGGCTTCGGCCTTGACGGATGCGGAGTTGCTGGCGGTGCTGATCGGCTCGGGAACGGTCGAAAATTCGGCGGTCGAAATCGGCAGGCAATTGCTCGATTCGGTGGGTGGGAGTTTGGTGGAGTTGGGGCGCAAGAGCCTGTCGGATTTGCAGACGTTCAACGGGATCGGGCTGGCGCGGGGGGTGAGCATCGCGGCGGCGCTGGAACTGGGGCGCCGACGGCGGGCGGCCGATATTCCGACGCCGGATTATATTGCCGGCAGTACGGACATCGTGACGATTTTTCAACCTTTGCTGTCGGATTTGCCGCATGAGGAGGTGTGGGTGATGCTGCTGTCGCGCTCGAAACGCATCATCGAGCGTTTCCGGGTGAGTCAGGGGGGAATCGAGGGGTCGGTGATCGATCCGCGGATCGTGATTCGCCGGGCGTTGGATCGGAATGCGGCGGGAATCGTGCTGGTGCATAACCATCCGTCGGGAAATGCCTATCCGAGCGAACAGGATATTCTGAATACTCATAAGGTGCAGCTGGCGGCTTCGTATTTCGATATGCGGCTGCTGGATCATGTGATTATTGCGGACACGGAACCGTTCAGTTTTGCGGAGCGGGGGTTGCTTTGACATTCGGCGTCCCGACATACGGAACGCTTTTTGTTATCGTTAGTTTTATATGTAGGTTTATTTTGTACGTGGTTCGGGAGGGAACTGTTCTCTTTGTGAACAAAGAGAACCAGAAAAACTTTTTGAGATGCTAACGCATCTCTTGAGCCTGCCGGGTACCCTTGTCTTCGATTTGTCGGGGTGCGGGGAATCGGGCCGAC
>NZ_CANQYJ010000029.1 GCF_947628055.1 uncultured Rikenella sp. | reverse complement strand
GCCGCGATGGCCGCCCCCGCTCCGCACCCCAACAGCAAGGTGATGTATTTGTAATTCAGCCGCAGGAACTGCCCCACCGTAGAGCCGATGGCCGCCCCGGTCAGCACGATCGGCGCCTCGGCCCCGACCGATCCCCCGAAGCCGATCGTGGCCGAGCTGGCTAACAGTGAGGTGTAGCAGTTGTGCGGTTTGATGCGCGATTCCTTGCGCGAGATGGCGTAGAAAATGCGGGTCACGCCGTGCGAAATGTCGTCCTTGACCCAATAGGTGACGAACAGCACCGTGACGGCGATCCCGACCATCGGATAGAGGAAGTAGAGCACGTTGGCCACTTCGATGTCGGCCCACGAGGTCAGCCCCTGTTTGATCAGGTGGATGCAGCCGCGCAGCAGGTGCCCGGCGATCCCCGCGGCGACGCCCACGACCACGGCGAGGATCATGATGAGCTGCCGCTCCGAGAGGCGTTTGGTGAGCCTCGTGAACCAACGGTAAAATGTCTCTGTCGATTTCAATTTCCGGATAGTTTTCCTGCCGCCCCGGCGGGTCGGTTCCGGGGGCTAAGGTAATGAATTTTTGATTCCCGCGGGTTTTCCGCGATCCGGCGAGGGTTACCGGCCCGTTCAAGGCTGTTTTTATTCGCACACCCGCATAAAACCGTCGACCGGACAGGCGAAAAGCTCCGATCGGTCAGGCGAAGAGTTCCGAGATCAGAAAATCCGAGATCAGGAACCTTTCCGGCCGAACGGCGAAGCCCTCCGAAGTGAGACGCATATCCCCCGTTGCGATAAAATCGCCGCACCTCCCCGTAATCCGGACCGCTTCCGCGGCGCCGAAATGTTCCGTAAGGTAGTCCGTCGAGATGCCCTCCGCCGTTCTGAGGTGCGTCATCAGATACTCATTCAACAAATCGGTTTGCGTCAGCCGTTCGGTTTCGCGCGGCGCTTTTTCCAGATACAGCCGGTTGCTCGCTACATTCCACGACCGGCACAAATGGCCGTCGTAGGAGTGCGCCGAAGGCCCCGCACCCAGATAAGGATCTCCCCGCCAGTAAGAGCTGTTGTGCCGTGCCCGGAACCCCGGCAAGGCGAAGTTCGACACCTCGTAATGTTCAAAACCCGCTCCGGTCAATGTTTCGCGCAGCATCCGGAAATGCAGTTCGGACACGGACTCCTCCACCGGCCGCATCCCCTGCCTGCCGAACGCCGTGCGCGGCTCTATCGTCAGATGATAGGCCGAGATATGCTGCACCCCCAGCGCCACGGCGCAATCGAGGTTATACTGCCACTCCTGCGGCGTCATCCACGGCAGCCCGTAGATCAGATCGATCGTCACGTTCTCGAAACCGGCCTGTCGGGCATTCTTCACCGCTTCGACAGCTGCCGCGGCGGTGTGGCGGCGGTTCATCCGGATCAAATGGGCGTCGTGAAACGATTGAATGCCGATGCTGAGCCGGTCGATACCCGCAGCCCGCAGCCCGCAGAGGTATTCCGGCGTCAGGTCGTCGGGGTTGGCTTCTAACGTCACCTCGTCGAACGTGTCCGCCTCCCACGATTCCCGCACCGACCGGACGAGCGATCCGATCTCCTCCGGTGAACAGACCGATGGCGTGCCGCCCCCGAAATAGAGCGTCCTGACGCTGCCGGGCGCAATCTCATTCCGCCGTTCGCCGAGTTCCCGGCCGATGGCCTCGAGCATCTCGCTTTTCCGGGCAAGCGATGCGGAGTGGTGGAAATCGCAGTAACGGCAGATTTGCCGGCAAAAAGGTATGTGGATATATATCCCGGACATGGACATGCGGTTTTTTGTGCACCCTGTTGTCCGGCTAACGGCGGACGATACCCCGGCTGTTCTTGCCGTCCACGAAGACGAACAGATCGTCCGGGAAAGAGACCCGGCGGAAATGTTCCGTCTCTGCCGCGCACGGCATCGCATCCAGCGCAGCCGCGTCGAACGCCCCGTCGCCGGCCGACGGGTTGAGGGTCATGTACCCCACCCCGAACGACGTCAGGTTCTGGAAAAAATGGGTTCCCTGCGACGGGTCGACCCGAAAATCCTCCAAGCCGCACTCCGCGATGACCCGCGCCTCCGAAATCTGCGGCCACTTGACCGGAATCCCCAGCCACGGGTCGCTCGACCCCCAGCGTCCCGGCCCGATCAGGACATAGTTCAGGCCCGCCCGCTTCATCTCCGTGTTCAGGGCGTCGATCTCCGCCGCCATCTGCGTCGTCGCCGACCGCTCGAACGTCTCCGGCTTCACATAGATCACATCCCGCAGCCCTTCGATCCGCCCTAATCCCAACGCCGACTCGGCATAGAGAATCGCCCCCTCCGGCTGCCCCTCCGGCGACGACCAGTCTAACCGGTCGCGCTGCGCAGCCTCCGCAATCGGCCGGATTTGCAGGAAATTGAAAATCTTTTCATGGCCGTACGGCACGTCCATGTTCACCGCGAACTCGATTTCGACCGGCGACTTCATCTCCTCCGCCCCGATCCGCAGCAGCTCACGCAGAATTTCCGCCAGCGGGAAGGTGTCGTACTTCAGGATATGGGCGAACGTAATGAGTTTCCGCCCCTTTTCGTTCGGCGAGTCGCTCACCGACTGGTTCAGCGCGTCCCAGGTCGAAGCCACGTATTTCATGTTCCGGAAATGGGCCGCTTTCGGAATCTCGAATTTCGCCAGGTTCACCGCGTCGTCGGTCGAAGTCCGCAGCCGCGACGGGTCGAGCGACAAGGCGTACATCGCCCGCTGCGTGTCCCGCAGCATCAGCTCCGGCGTGGAGAGTTGCAGCACGTGTTTCGGATAGGCCGGCGAGAACCGCAGCGTAATCCCTCCCTCAACCACGATCTTGCCCAATCCGAACGCAATATTGGCGATCCCCTCCTCGGGCCGTTCGTCTCCGATCGGGTAGAAGTTCAGCGACCGCGCCACTCCCGACAAGGTCGGAAAATAGTACCCGTCGTCCTCGGTTCCGCAGATTTCCTGAATCACCACGGCCATCTTCTCGTCCGCCAGGCTGTTCGAGCTCGCTTCGATATAGGCCCGGCTCGCGCGGTAATAGACCGAGGCGTAGACCCCTTTGATCGCTTTGCCCAACATGCGGATCATCTGGTCTTCGTTGTCCACGCGCGGCACCATGTAGGTGGAGTAGATTCCCGCGAAAGGCTGGAAATGAGAGTCTTCCAGTTTGGAGCTGGAGCGCACCGCCAGCGGCCGTTTGACATTGCGCAGAAAGACCCGCAGGTCTTCGACCACTTTGTCCGGCAGCCGCGAACCGGAAAATTCGGAGAGAATATCCGCATCGGACATCTCTTCGCTCTGGAGGTATTGCAGGCCGTTTTCGGCGATGAAGCGGTCGAAATGGTCGGTGGCCAGCACTAATGTCCGCGGAATCGTCACCCGCACCCCTTCCCATCGGTCGTAGAGTTTGTATTCTTCCAACATGTTGCCGATAAAGGCCAGCCCGCGGGCCTTGCCGCCGAGCGATCCCGTGCCGCTGCGGGCGAAACTGATGAACTGGTTGTAGGTCTCCGGCACGAACTCCGCCACGACGCCCTGCCCCATCTGTCGGCGATAGCCTTTGATCGAGCGGAGAACGAAATCCCGCATTTCGTCCGGACTGTCGAACGTGCTGTTGGTCACGGCGCGCAGCATGTGGGCCAGCGAAAAAATCCCCCGCGCATAAAGCCATTTGGAGAGCATGTTCCGGGCGGTGTAATAGGTCATGACGTCGGTGGGGATGCGCTCGACAGCTTCCTGCATCTGGCCGAGGTCGCGCACGCGGGCCACCTCTTCGCCGTTCGCCGGGTCGTAGAAGACGAAGTCACCGAATGCCAAGCGGCGGTTGATGAATGCGGCCAATTCGTCCAAGAGGTGTGCCGATTTTTTGTGGATGAAGTCGGCGCCCATCTCGGCGGCGGCGCGCTGGTGCTCGCTGTTGGTGGACTGGAGGACGATCGGCATGGTAGGCCGGTCGCCGAGCACATGGCGGCATAATTCCAGTCCGGCGGTGCAGTCGATTTCGCTGAGGTCTCCGTCGTGCCGGAACGAGACGTCGGAGATGATCCCCAACAGGTTGTCTTTATAGAGTTCGTAATACCGGATCGCTTCGTCGTAGGAGCGGGCGAAGAGGATTTTGGGCCGGGCCCGCTTGCGCAGGGTCCGCTGCTGCTCGTTGAGGGCTTCGCGGACAAATTCGTTGCTTTGCTGAATGATCATCCGGTAGAGGGCGGGCAGGTAGGCGGAGTAGAACCGCACGTTGTCTTCGACGAGCAGAATGGCTTGCACGCCGATCCCCAGGATGTCTTCGCGGGCGTTCATCCGGTCTTCGAGCATCTTGATGATGGCGAGGATCAAGTCGGCGTTGCCTTGCCAGCTGAACATGTAGTCGATGGCGGTGGTGTCGGCTTCCACGACGCGGCGGGCTACTTCGCGCGAAAAGGAGCTCATCAGGATGAAGGGAATGCCGGGATGTTCGCGCCGCACGCGCTGCGAGAGGGTGAATACGTCCATCTCGCCGATGTTGAACATGGTGATGATGAGGTCGAAGCGTTCGCCGCTGCGAAGCCGCTCGAGGGCTTCGGCGCCGGAACTCACGCGGATGAATGCGGGGGGATTGGTCAAACTCAATTCGCTGTATTCGCGCACGATCTGGGCTTCGATATGACCGTCTTCTTCGAGGGTGAACTGGTCGTAGGAGCTGCATACGAGCAAAATACGCCGTATCCGCTGCTGCATCAGGTTGTGAAAGTCGATGTCTACATAGAATTTCTCGCTATACTTCGCCATTTTATCCCTATTTTTGCTTTTTATCGTTCGGTTTATTCTCTACCCGGTTTGAGGGTACTGTTCTTTTTGTGAACAAAAAGAACCAAAAAAACTTTTTGAGATGCTTGCGCATCTCTTGAGCCTGCCGGGTACCCTTGTCTTCGATCTTTTTGGGGTGTGAGCAATAGCGGGCATTTAGGTAAGTAACGTTTTAAGCCCGCTATTGCCACACCCCAAAGAAAACTCAATGCAAGAGGACTGCGGAGCCTAAGGAGTAGCGCAGCTATCTGAAAGTCTTTTGGGTACCTTTTCTTCAGAAAAGGTACGGTTGCCTCCAATAGGGTAAAGATTAATCGAACGATAGAGAGTAAAAGTAGTGAAAAAATATGGGGAAATACAGGCTTAGGGAAGTAAAAACGGCGCGAGACGCGAAAGAATTCATTCGGATGGCCGAAGCGATATACAAAAGCGACCCGATGTGGGTTCAGCCGCTCGATCCCGACATAGAAGACCGATTCGACCCGGCGAAAAACCCGCTGTTCGACGGCGGTGAAGCGATCCGCTGGACCCTGCACGACGACACGACAGGAAAGATCGTAGGTCGTATCGCCGCGTTTTACAACCGGGAGTTGAGCGCCAACGAGCCGCAGCCGACCGGCGGTTGCGGATTCTTCGAGTGCATCGATGAACAGGAAGCCGCCGACATCCTGTTCGACGCCGCACGGGAGTGGCTCGCCGCACGAGGGATCGAAGCGATGGACGGCTCCATCAACTTCGGCGACCGGATGCAATGGTGGGGCGTTTTGGTCGAAGGGTTCACCCTGCCGCTGTACGGGATGAACTACAACCCGCCCTATTACGGCAGGCTGTTCGAGACCTACGGCTTTCAGAACTACTTCGATCAGCACACCTACCTGCGTCCGCTGGTGACCCACACCATGCCCGACGCACTGTACCGGAAAGCGGAACGGCTGTTCGCCAACCCGGACTACCGGTTCGGCCATGCCGATATGAACGACCGGCGGAAAGTGGCGCGCGACCTGATGGAAGTTTACAACAGCGGGTGGGCGACCTTCTCGGGAGTTAAGGAGATGGAATTCGACCACGCCTTGCAGATGGTGAATACCCTGGCGCCGATCGTGGACGAGGAAGTGCTTTACTTTGCATTCCACAAAGAGCAGGCCATCGGATTTTTCATCATGATACCCGACCTGAACCAGTTGATCCGGGACTTCAGGGGGCGATTTGGACTGTGGCAGAAGCTGAAACTGCTGTGGCGGCTTAAGGTGCGGAAAAAGAGCGACCGGCTGTTCGGTCTCGTGTTCGGCGTGGCCGCGGAATTCCAGGGGCGGGGCGTCGAAGCCGGGATGATCCGGTGCTTTGAACAGTACGTCGAGCGGCATCCCAAGCGGTACCGGTCGTTAGAGATCGCCTGGATCGGGGATTTCAACCCCCTGATGATGCGCGTGGCCGAAAGCTACGTGATGGCCGAGAGACACAAACGCCATGTAACCTACCGCTATCTGTTCGACCGCAACAAACCGTTCGAGCGGGCTCCAAAGTTGGGACGGGCGAAAAAGCAGACCCCGGAACCGACCGCAGAATAAGACGATTGGATACTTTGTCGCAGGCTTCTTTTGCACTGTTCCGGATGGGACTGTCGCTTTTTTGAAAGAAAGCGACGCAAAGAACTTTTGAGATAGCTGCGCTACTCCTTAGGCTCCGCAGTTCTCTTTCATTGCGTTTTCTTTGGACCGGGGCAATAAACTGCTCTTCACATTGCGGTTCTAAAGAACCGCCGACCTCCGCAGTGCCGCCGGGCACTTCGATCGGGAGTTTGCTCAGCCTTAGGGGCGGCGTGAAGTCGAACATGCTGAACTTTTTATCATACGGTTTAGTACAAAGATCTCTCTTTGTCAGGTCGGAGCACCCCGGGCGGAGGGTGCCGCTGGGCACTCCAACCGAGAGTTTGCTTGGACAGTCCCCGTTGGCTCCGGCCTTCAAACTAAAATGTTTGTATCGATGCCCGAGGACTGCGGAGCCTAAGAATTCGGGTAATTACAGCTCGGAAAGCCCCGATAGGGCCTTTCTCTTCAAAGCAAAGAATAGTCACACACGGCACCGTGCTAAATAAACCTGCCGGATCTCACGCATCCGAGTTCGGTTCCGCGCCCAAACGACATCTTGTACTATACCGGCGACATCGAAGACCGCAAGGCTTCCCGTAAAACAAGGGAAGCCTGCCGCTGTGCCAGCAAACCGAATGCAACAGGTGCAGCAACGAGCACGAATAGCCCGGCTCAGGCAAAACGCCCGGAATATATCCCGCAAAAGCCCTACAAATCCGCCGCCTGCTCAGCCGAGATATGAACGGCAGCGTCTCCCAGCTTTTCGCACTCCACGACTAATTCGATAAAAGTGATGCCCGCCATGTACTTGTATTCCTGCCCCTGTGCCAGGCGCAACTGTTCGCTGCGCAGCTGCGCACTCGTTAAATTGATCTGCTCCTCGATGCCCCGCGACCGTTCCACTCCCTCATCCGTGGGATTTTCCAGATTCGTCACCATCACATAGAGCGCCTGTTCAACCAAATCGAACAGACCGTATAGCTTGTCCCGCAACTCCTGGTTGAACCAGAGGTTCTGCTCCTTCTTGTCCCGCAGGATTTTGGCCAGTTCTAAGTTGCTGTCCCCTATCTGTTCGATGTGCGAAACGGTGCGGAACATCGTTTGTAAACGGTGCGTGGCCGCCTCGCCGTTATTCTGCGAAGTGATGCGCGACAGATAAGTGATGATCTCCCGCTCGACCCGGTCGGTGATCTGCTCATATTTCTCCACATGCTCGTATTCGGATCGGAACTCCTGCGCGTTGGTCAGAGTCATCAGCGAACGCACCATTCCGAACATTTTGAGCACCCGCTTGGCGTGGTTCGTAATTTCATTATGGGCCTGCATCAGCGACAGCTCCGGCGTCGAGACCAGACCCGAATCCAAGGCGAACAGCCGTTTGCGGTGGTCGTCCGGCGACTGCGGCACGATCCATGTCACCACCCGCATGATCTGCGGAACAAAACAGGTCAGGATGCAGACATTCAGCACATTGAATCCCGTGTGGAAAAAGGCCAGCATCAACGACGCCGCCCCCGCCCCGGCAAAGAGCACCACGATTCCTTCCGCGATCCACGGCAGCAAAGGCGTCGCCCACAGCAGGCCGAACAGGTTGATCAGCGTATGCGACACCGCCGCCCGCCGGGCCGGCGTATTGGTTACGATTGCGGCTAAGTTGGCCGTCACGGTGGTTCCCACATTCTCGCCGAGGATCATCGCCAGGCCCGCCTCGAACGGGATCCAGCCGTTCTGGCACATGACGATCGTCAGCGTAATGGTCGCGCTCGACGACTGCAATACCGCGGTCAGCAATGTCCCGATCAGGATAAACAGGAGGATGGAGAGGTATCCGAGATCGGCATAGGTGGCCAGTTCGCGGAAAAGAGCCGTGTTCTGCGCCACGCCGATCATCGACGATTGCAGCACGGTCAGCCCGAGCAACAGCAGGGCGAACCCGATGATGATCTCGCCGAGCGCCCGGTAATGCACCCGATGGATCAGGATCAGGGCGAATCCCAACCCTACCATCGGGATCGAGATGACGGAAAAGTTGAGTTGGAAACCGAACACGGCGATGATCCACGCGGTCAGCGAAGTGCCGATGTTGGCTCCCATAATCATGCCGATCGCCTGCCGGAGGTTCACGATTCCGGCATTGACGAAACTGACGATCATCACGGTAATGGCGCTGGAAGACTGCACGGTTGCGGTCACTGCGGCCGTCGAGGCGATCTGCGAGACGGGGGTGGCCGCCATACGTCCCATCGCGCGACGCAAGCGTCCCCCGGCCGCCCGCTGCAAAGCCTCGCTCATCAGCTTCATCCCGTAGAGGAACAGTCCCAGCGACCCGATGATATTCAGTATGCGTATCAGTATGTCCATTTGGAGGAAAGGTTATCTTGTCGGTAAAGATAATATTTCCAGATGGTTTCTTCGGAATGGGGAGGAAGAAACGCGGGCGGCGGATACGAAGAGAGCTGTTTTTCCGACACGAAAAAACAGCTCTCTTCGGGAAAAAGAGACGACGCAGAGGGAGGCCGCATTTACTCCGCCGCCCCCGCCGCCGGCATAAGCCGGATAACTAATTGGCGATACTTAGGAAGACCGTAAGAAACTTGTAAAACGATCTGTGTCAGATTGGTGATTTTATCCGGATGGATAGTCATCGGAATCGAGGCATTCATATCGACATCAGGTTTCAAGTCAGGTGCGAGAAATCCGAAATTACGATCATCTTGTTTCACCAAAGTGGGAAACTCGAATTGTTCGCCGTATGCGGCGGACCAACTCGTCGCATAATCTACTTCCACAACAAATGACATCCACCCGTTCTCGGAAGGCGGAAAAACGACCGGAATATCAAGCGTTGTCGTATTCGGATGCACTTCCACAAGCATTGAAGGTTCGCCAAATCCCGCAGCCGCTTGTTCTGGGGTCGAGATTTCTTTTTTGCAGGCTGTAAGAGCCAACAGAGTTCCAAGAGTTACGAATATACTTTTCCCGATCATGACCTCATTAAATTTGAATGGCTAATATTTGTGCAGTTCCTTCACCCGTTCCGCTTGACCAAGCTTCATAAGCTGCTGTTACTTTATATTCAGGATGTGAAGCGATGCAAAGGGGCAATTTAGAATTACACGAAATTCGGCCAGTAGATTTTACCTGTCCTAATCCAATGGTAAAAAAAGATTGTGATGCATCGGGGTTAGATGATAAATCTGTATATGGTTTATCATATCCGATTCTCATTCGACAACGGAATGAATAATCGGCTTTATAATCATTCCACCCGAACATATTCTTCTTTTGGGCCGTTACCTGGACATACACCTCCGAACCGTTGCGAACCGCCCAAGCCCAGAATTTCTTCTTGCCAGCCTGTACATAGACCTGGTTGGTCTTGGTTTCCGGGGTGATCCGCGGCTGTACCTCGCCCGATGTTGCGCCCGCCTCGTGTGCCACCCGGTAATACATCGTCTGCTCGAATCGGTCGTAGTTGTAATTAACGACTTTGCCTCCCACGATCGCATTCCCATCCGCGTTCAGAATCATTTCATAGGCGAACCGACTGGCAGCCACATAAGGCTGGTAGTCTTCTTCCGCCAAATTGTCGTTGAACAGGAACCGATCCTGATACTTGGCCTTGAACGCCGGATATTCATCCAGCGAGGTCATCGCCCGGAACTCCTCCAACGCTGCCTCGCGGGCCATCTCCTGCGACACGAACCCGACTGAATCGTACCATGCGGCCAGTGATGCCTCGTCTTTCTGCAACAGCATGGACAGCGTGCTTTCAATGGCGGCTTCGTCCGCAAATTTCAGCATCCCGTTCTCCACAGTCACCGCAGCCGTCGTTTTGGTTTGCAGCTTTGCCGGTTCGGTCAGGAGTTCTTCTTTTGAACACGCCGTCAGCGCCAAAGCACCGCATACGGCCAGAATCAAGTTTCTGTTCACCATGCAAAATAATTTACCTTATCCCAAATCTCTCTGATGAACTTTAGGGTGGATAATGATAATTATTGCAAAGATATAGTATTTGGCGTAGTAATAAAAACTATTAAATAACAAACGAAAACTATTTCGATGACAATTGTCCTTTGTCCTGCCGTTTTCCGAAGCTGCGGCGCAGCCACCGCGGAAGAATCATCACCCCCATAATCAGATAAGGATAGTAAGTCACTATCCGCCACAGCAAGGCGATGACCGCCGCCGTACCTACCTGGATCGAAGCCCCACGGGGATCACGTCGCTCAGGAAATTGGAGAAAATGTATTCCGCGAACCCGCTTCCGCCCGGGGTCGGGGCGACCAGCATCATGATCCACATGGCCAGCTGCCGCGCAAACACCAGGAACTGGTCGCCGAGCGTGAAGAAAGCCATGAACAGCGCGTTGGCCACCAAATACCGCGAACTCCACGACAGGAAAGTCGCCGCAAACGACTCGGCCCAAAACCGCGGCCTGTAGCGCCGGATTTCGATGGCGCTCCGCACGACGTCCCTTCCCGCCTTGACCGCCCCCGGCCGCCAGCGCCGCAGGCCGGGCAGCGAGAATACCTTGACGATCAGCCATTTCAACCCGATCGGGTTCAGAAAAAGTCCGTAACTCAACAGCAGTAGGTAGGCGAGCTTGATTCCGTAGCCGATCGAGGCGAACAGCATCAGCTGGTGTCCCATCGGGCCGCCGAACAGCCGGTCGCCGCCCACGAGGAAGAAAACGACGGGAAAAACGACGGCGAAATAGAGTTCGTCGAAAAACGAGGTGAGCATCACGATGGCGGCGCTCTTGCCGACCGGGATGCCCTCTTTGTGGACGAAGACGACGGCCACGCCGGTGCCCCCTATGGCCGAAGGGGTCACGGCGGAGGTGAATTCCCAGAGCATGATGATGCGGAACGCCTGCCGCCAGGTGAGTTCGCCGCGGCTGAAGAGCCGGATGCGGATCATGTAGCCCAGGTCGCGTCCGACCATAAAAAGGAAAGCGATCAGGATGAAAAGCAGCGCGTGCCACGTAAAACGGACCTGCTCGAAAATAGCGGGATCGAAGTCGCGGGCGATCATCCAGGCTACGAAGCCGAGTCCGAGCAGGACAGGCAAGACGATCTTCCACCACTGTACGCGGCCTATGGTATTGTTATCCATACAGAGAGGTCAAGGTATCCGGCCCGGTTTCGGCAAAAACCGGACTGCATTCGCAAAGATACGATTTTTCGGGGGCAAAGCGTACTGCGCCGGCCATCGGTGCGCGCACGCTCCGTGTTCGAGCCGGCCGCCTAAACCGCGAAGAAGGGACCGTCCGCCGTTTTCATCTTCGGTTCCGCGCCGAAGAAAATCCGGATACCTTAAGTCAACGGATAAAAAAACGTAACTTTGCTCCATTATGATCGACCGCCAGACAGTAGACCGCATATTCGCCGCCGCCAACATCGTCGATGTGGTGAGCGACTTCGTGACCCTGAAGAAACGAGGGGTCAATTACATGGCGTGCTGTCCGTTCCACAACGAAAAGACCCCGTCGTTCGTGGTGTCGCCGTCGAAAGGGCTTTACAAATGCTTCGGGTGCGGCAAGGGGGGGAATGCCGTCGGCTTCGTGATGGAACACGAGGGGCTGAGCTACGTCGAGGCCTTGAAATGGGTGGCCAAAAAATACGGGATCGAGGTCAAGGAACGCGAACAGACGGAAGAAGAGCGGCAGCGCAACGACGATCGGGAGAGTATGATGGTCGTGACGTCGTGGGCCAACCAATATTTCGTCGAACAGCTCAAGACCGACGAAGGGCGGAGCATCGGGGTGGGCTATTTCCGGGAGCGGGGATTCACCGACGCCACGATCGCGAAATTCCAGCTGGGGTATTGCCCGGCCAAAGGGGATGCCATGACGCAGGCGGCGCTGAAGGAAGGATACCGGGAGGAGTTTCTCGTGGGGACGGGGCTGACCATCAAACGCGAGGCCTCCGGTTACGGCGGGGAGTACTACGACCGGTTCTGCGGGCGGGTGATGTTCCCGGTGCACTCGCTGGCCGGACGGGTCATCGCTTTCGGGGGGCGGACGCTGCGGACGGACAAGAAAGTCGCCAAGTACCTCAACTCGCCGGAGAGCGAAATTTATCACAAGAGCAACACCCTGTACGGGATCTATTTCGCCAAGAAAGCGATCACGCAGTTCAACCGCTGCATTCTGGTCGAGGGGTACACCGACGTGCTTCAGATGCACCAGTCGGGGGTCGAGAACGTGGTGGCGTCGTCGGGGACATCGCTCACCGTGGAGCAGATCAAGCTCATCAAGCGGTTTACCAAGAATGTGACGGTGATCTATGACGGGGATGCGGCGGGGATCAAGGCGTCGATGCGGGGGATCGACATGATTCTGCGCGAGGGGCTGACAGTGCGGTGCGTGCTGCTGCCGGACGGCGAAGACCCGGACTCGTTCGCCCGGGCCCATAATGCGACGGAGCTGCAGGCTTATATCGAGGAGCACGAGGAGGATTTCATCTCGTTCAAGACACGGATTCTGTTGGGCGACGCGGCGGAGGATCCGATCAAGCGGGCCGAGGTGATCGCCAGCGTCGTGGAATCCATCGCGACGATTCCGGAGGCGATCACGCGGTCGGTCTTTATCCGGGAGTGTGCGCGGAAGCTCGAGATCGACGAGGATATTCTGATCCGCGAGGTGGCGCGCAAGCGGGTCACGATGGTGGACGGACAGGCGGGGCGCGAGGCGGTGGACAACCGGCTGCGCAAGGAGCAGTTCGTCCAACGGCAGGCGGTCGATCCGAACGCGGCGCCGATCCATTCACCGGAGGGGCCGGTGATGGAGCCGGCAGCGCCGATCGACCTGGCGCCGAAACTGAGTTTCGCGGAACAGGGCCTCAACCGGGAATTGGAACAGTTAGAACGGGAATTAGTGGGGTATCTGCTCAAGTACGGGGGCGAAAATTTCGATTTCGAGATGTCGCCTACGGAGATCGTTTCGCTGAGTGTGGCGGAGACGATCATCGGCGATCTGGAGATGGACCGCATCGAGATGCACAGCCCGTTGTACCGGCAGGTTTACGAAGAGTATGTGCGGTTTTATCGGGAGGAGAACCGGGCTCCGGAGGTGAACCGCTTCATCAACCATCCGTCGCCGGAGGTGGCGGCACTGGCGGTGGACTTGCTGACGGAGGGGGAGACTTACGCCCCGAGCCGGATGTGGGAACGGTACGAGATCCGGGTCTCGACGGAGCGCGAACGGCTGGGCGAGGCGATCCCGAAAGCGATCACGATCTACAAGTCGAAGGTGGTCAGTTCGATCATCGCTTCGCTGCAGAAGGAGCTGCTGGGGATCGAGACGATGGAGGAGGCGCAGGAGATCGTACGGCGTTTGGATTCGCTGAACGAACTGCGCAAGAATATCTACGAAAAATACCTGCGCACCGTTTAGCAGGCTGCGGTTTGCCGGCTTCGGGGAAGGGGCGGCGCGGTTTTCAACCTGTGATTGTCGCGCGTAAAAAGCTATCTTTGTTTTCAAATAGAAAAACGGAACTGAAATGAAAATCACCGTGATCGGCGCAGGGAACATGGGGGGCGCCATTATCCGGGGGCTGGTCTCGGGTGGACGGCTTCCGGCAGAGGATATTACCGCCGTGGCCGTACACGACACGACTCTCGACGCCATGCGCGCGCTTGGTGTGCGGGCTACGACCGACGCTGCGGCGGCTGTTTGCGGTGCCGATGTCGTTATTCTGGCCGTCAAGCCGTGGATTGTGGAAAGCGTTTCCGTGCAGATCGCACCGTATATTCCACCGGCCGTCTTGGTCGGCTCGGTGGCCGCGGGGATCGGTTTGGACGAGTTGGAAGCCTGTTTCGGGAAGGAGAGACCCTTGTTCCGAATCATGCCCAATACGGCGGTGAGCGTGGGCGAGGGGATGACCTTCATCACTGCGCGGAACGCTGCGGCGGAACAGACAGGGACTGTCCTTTCGCTTTTCGAGCCGTTGGGGAGGGTGATGGAGGTGCCGGAAAAACAGTTCGACGGATGTATGGCACTGGCTTCGTGCGGAATTGCCTACGCCTTGCGGTATGTGCGGGCGGCGATGGAGGGGGGGATCGAGTTGGGGATTCCGCCGGCGATGGCGCAGACCGTTGTGGCGCAGACGGTCAGGGGGGCGGCGGAGCTGCTGCTGCGCACCGGGAATCATCCGGAGGCGGAGATCGACCGGGTGACGACGCCGGGCGGAATCACGATCAAAGGACTGAATGCGATGGAAGCTAACGGATTCACCCGCGCGGTGATCGAGGGGCTGAAAGCGTCGAAATAACCGAACAAAGAGAAAGAGCATGCCGAAAGTTGCACTGATTACGGGAATTACCGGGCAGGACGGGGCTTACTTGGCCGAGTTCCTGCTCCGGAAAGGATACATCGTTCACGGGATCAAGCGGCGGGCCTCGTCGTTCAACACCGACCGGATCGACCATCTGTACGAAGACCCGCACGTGGACGGGCAGCGGTTCGTGCTGCACTACGGCGATATGACCGACTCGCTGAACCTCACCAAGATTATTCAGGAGGTGCAGCCCGACGAAATCTATAATCTGGCGGCGATGAGCCATGTGAAAGTCTCTTTCGACACGCCGGAGTATACGGCTAATGCCGACGGGATCGGGACGCTGCGGCTGCTGGAGGCAGTGCGGTTGCTGGGGCTGACGGAGAAGACCCGGATTTACCAGGCTTCCACTTCGGAGCTGTACGGACTGGTGCAACAGGTGCCGCAGAACGAACGGACGCCGTTTTATCCGCGGTCGCCGTATGCGTGCGCCAAGCTGTATGCGTACTGGATCACGGTCAATTACCGCGAGGCTTACGGGATGCACGCCAGCAACGGGATTCTGTTCAACCACGAGAGCCCGGTGCGCGGCGAGACGTTCGTGACCCGGAAGATTACGCGGGCGGCGGCAAGGATCGCGCTGGGGATGCAGCGGCAGACTTATCTCGGGAACCTCGCCTCGACCCGCGACTGGGGACACGCGAAGGACTATGTGGAGGCGATGTGGCTGATCTTGCAGCAGCCCAAGGCGGACGACTATGTGATTGCCACGGGGGTGACGACTTCGATCCGGGAGTTCCTGCGGATGACTTTCGCGGAGCTGGGGATTACGATCGAGTTCTCCGGCGCGGGGGTTGAGGAACGGGCTTGCATTGCGGCGATAGACGCTTCGCGATTCTCGGACGTTGTGGGCGAGGAGTACCTGCCGGCTGTGCGGCGGCGGGTGGGCGACTGCGTGGCGAGCGTCGATCCGCGCTACTTCCGGCCGACGGAGGTCGAGGCGTTGATCGGCGACTCGACGAAGGCCCGGACGGTGCTGGGGTGGAGACCGAAGTACGACTTGGCGGCGTTGGTGGCCGAGATGGTGCGCAGCGATGTCAAACTCTTCAAACGGGATGCTTACCTCAAGGCGGGGGGATTTACGGTCAATAGCTACTTCGAGTAAACTCCCGTAGCGCGCAGCCTGAAAACTCGAACTGTTTAAACTGATTGAACCAAACTCTATAAAAACGAAATGAAACACCTTTTTCTGACCGCAGCGCTGGCGATGACCGCAGTTTCGGTCGCCGCCGCGCCGAAATCCAAGAAAAAACAATCGGCCGAGAGGGCCGATACGGCTTACGTATTCACCGACATTCGATCGGTGCCGACCACTCCGATCGACAACCAGAGCAGCTCGAGCACCTGCTGGAGCTTTGCCGGGACCGGGCTGCTGGAGAGCGAGGCACTGCGGCAGGGCAAAGACACTTTGAACCTGTCGGAAATGTGGATCGTGCGGCACACCTACTTGGACAAGGCGGTCAAATATGCGCGGCTGCACGGAGCGAACAACTTTGGGCCGGGCGGCAATACGCACGACGTGACCACGGTTCTGCGCAACCACGGCATCGTGCCGCAGGAGGTTTACGAGGGGCTGCGGTACAGCCGGGACAGCATACACCGGCACAACGAATTGGACGCCGTGCTCTCGAACTACATGGCGGCGGTGGTCAAGGCCCCCAACAAGACCTTGTCCCCGGTGTGGCAGGACGGCTTGAACGGCATTCTGGACGCTTACTTGGGCGAATGCCCGAAAAAATTCACCTACAAGGGCGTGGAATATACACCGGAGACATTCGCGGCGGCGATGGGGCTGCGGGCGGACGATTTCGTCTCGTTCACTTCGTTTACCCACCATCCGTTCTACACCCGGTTTGCGGTCGAGATTCCGGACAACTGGGCGTGGGAGCCGTCGGCCAATGTGCCGATAGACGAACTGATCGCGATCGTCGATACGGCATTGGCGCAGGGCTATGCGGTGAACTGGTCGGCGGACGTGAGCGAAAAGGGGTTCCGGTATAACGAAGGCTTTGCGATCGTCCCGGCGGAAAGCCCGGAACAGGTGGCGGGTTCGGATATGGCCCGCTGGACGGGGCTGACGAAGGAACAGTTGGCGAAGATGTCGAAGAAAATCACGGGGCCGATGCCGGAAAAAACGATCACGCAGGCGATGCGGCAGGAGGCGTTCGACAACTACGAGACGACGGACGACCACGGCATGGTGCTCGTGGGTGTGGCGAAAGACCAGTGGGGCAATAAATTCTACAAAGTCAAAAATTCGTGGGGCGAACGGGGCAAGTACAAGGGATTCTTCTATGTGTCGGAACCGTTTGTGCGTTACAAGACGATCGGTATCGTGGTGAACCGCGCGGCGGTGCCGCAGGCGATTGCGGACAAGTTTCCGAACATTTAAACCTTATTTTAAGGCAGGTCACGGCATCGCGGCCTGCCCGCTGTTCGGCATAAGGGAATGACAACTCCGCCGGTGCGGCCGCTGCATCCGGCCTTGCCGGTGGCCGCCCTGCCTGTCGACGCGGAGCTTCACCGAAAACCGGCGCCAATCCGACAAAAATTAGTATCTTGCAAATTTTGAGAACAGAACGAACCGAAAGCAAGACGATGAAAGTGTTCAAATTCGGCGGCACCTCGGTCGGCTCCGCCGCAGGACTTCGGAATATCAGGCAGATTATCGGTGCCGAGCGGGGGCGCGTCGTAGTCGTTGTGTCCGCATTAGGGGGAGTGACCGACCAGCTGATCGCTGTCAGCCGGGCCGCAGCGGCGGCCGATTCGGCTTATGTGGAACAATACGAAGCCATTTGCGAGCGTCATCGCACGGCGATTGCCGAAAGCGTGCCGCAGCACTTGCAAAAAGAGACCTGTGCCCAGATCGATACCCTGCTCGACGAGTTGGGGAATATTCTGCGCGGCGTGTTTCTGATTCAGGACCTCTCGGCCAAGACCACCAATACCATCGTCAGTTACGGCGAGCGGCTCAGTTCGCTGATCGTCAGCCGGATCGTGGACGATGCCGTGCTGCGCGACGCGCGGGCGTTTATCAAGACCGAACCGTATTTCAACAGACACATCGTCGATTTCGGCTTGACTAATGAACTGGTGCGGAGCACCTTTGCGGACGATGCGCGGGTAAGCATCGTGCCGGGCTTCATCTCGTCGGACAAGACCACCGGCGAGGCGACCACGCTGGGACGGGGCGGATCGGACTATACGGCCGCCATTATCGCGGCGGCGACAGGGGCGGAAGTGCTGAATATCTACACCGATGTGGACGGCTTCATGACCGCCGACCCGCGGGTGATCGACAAGGCCTACCTGATCGAATCGCTGACCTTCGTCGAAGCGATGGAACTCTGCAACTTCGGGGCGAAAGTGATCTATCCGCCGACGATCTTCCCGGCTTACAACCACAACATTCCGATCTATATCAAGAACACCTACCGGCCGGAGTCTCCGGGAACCTATATTTCGCGGGCGAAATCGTCGGCCGACGGCGACGTGCGGAAAGCGATCAAAGGGATTTCGTCGATCAACGACAGCTGCCTGCTCACGATCCGGGGCCTCGGGATGGTGGGGGTGATCGGGGTGAACTACCGCATATTCAAGGCATTGGCCAAGGCGGGGATCAGCGTGTTCTTGGTGTCGCAGGCGTCGAGCGAGAATACCACCTCGATCGGCGTGCGGCGCGACGATGCGGAGCGGGCACGGACGGTGCTGAGCACGGAGTTCGCGCAGGAGATCGCCACGGGCGAGATCGACGAGATCATGCTGGAATGCGACTTGGCGACAGTGGCGATCGTCGGGGAAAACATGCGGGAGTGTCCGGGGGTCGCCGGCAAGCTGTTCGGGACTTTGGGGCGGAACGGGATCAACGTGGTGGCCTGTGCGCAGGGGGCCAGCGAGACCAACATCTCGTTCGTGGTCAAAGTCGAGAGCCTGCGGAAGACGCTGAACGTGATCCACGACTCGTTTTTCCTGTCGGAATACAAAGTGCTGAACCTTTTCCTGACGGGCATCGGGCTGGTCGGCGGCTCGCTGATCGAGCAGATCCGGGAACAGCAGGCGGAACTGTTGCGAACCAATGCGCTGCGGATCAACGTGGTGGGGATTTCCAACTCGCGGCGCAGCATCTTCAACCGCGACGGGATCGATCTGGCGAACTACCGGGAGCTGCTCGAGAACGAAGGGATTCCGACCACGCCGGACAAGGTGAGGGACAGAATCGTGGGGATGAATATTTTCAATTCGGTGTTCGTGGACTGTACGGCCAGTCCGGAGGTGGCGGCGATTTACGAGGAGCTGCTCTCGCACAACGTGTCGGTGGTGACGGCCAACAAGATCGCGGCTTCGTCGGGCTACGAACACTATGCGGCACTCAAAAACACGGCGCGGGCGCGGGGGGTGAAATTCCTGTTCGAGACCAACGTGGGGGCGGGGCTGCCGATCATCAACACGATCAACGACCTCAGGCACAGCGGAGATACCATACTGGGCCTCAAGGCGGTGCTGAGCGGGACGCTGAACTACATTTTCAATGTACTGGCGGAGGATGTGCCTTTCAGCCGGGCGGTGGCGATGGCGAAGGAGGCGGGCTATGCCGAACCGGATCCGCGGATCGACCTGAGCGGCACGGACGTGGTGCGGAAATTGGTGATCCTGGCGCGCGAGTCGGGCTATCGGGTGGAGCAGGAGGATGTGGTGAAGCACCTCTTCGTGCCGGACTACATTTTCGAGGGATCGACGGACGATTTCTGGGCGAAGGTGCCGGCGTTGGATGCGGAGTTCGAGCAGAAACGGCGGGCATTGGCGGCGGAAGGGAAAAAGTGGCGGTTCGTGGCATCGCTGGAGGGCGGAGCCTGCTCGGTGGGGCTCAGGGAGGTCGAAGCGGGGCATCCGTTCTATGACCTCGAGGGGAGCAACAACATCATCCTCATCACGACGACGCGCTACAACGAATATCCGCTGCAGATCAAGGGTTATGGGGCGGGGGCGTCGGTGACGGCGGCGGGGGTGTTCGCGGACATCATGTCGATCGCCAACATTCAGTGATAGTGATCTGCTTGGGGATTATTGCGTTTAAAACCGAGGGCCGTTCTTTCCTTTCGCAGGAAAGAACGGCCCTCGGTTTCATCCGGCAATCCCCGACCGTTAGAACTTGAACCGCGCCAGCAGCGTCACGCGGTGGTTTTGCGAATTTGCATACCGTTCCGTCGGGCGGTAATGGTCGTCGAACGCCCTGCCCCACGACGCCAAGCTGTACATGTACTCCAGCCCGAACGAGAGCTGTTTGCAGTGGTACCACAGGCGCGGCGAGAGCCGATAATACCAGTCGATCCCCTTGTCCGGAATCGACGCCTGTGCCAAGTCGATCGCTTTTCCGGAACCTAAGTTCTTCGTCCAGCCGGTTAATATGCCAGGCTGCCATCCTTTCATGATTTTCGTCTCGAATCCGATCCACATGGCGATCGTCTGCGTCGCCGTATAGCCGTAGTCCGGATCGCCGGCCTCCACCTCACGCAGCCGCGGCCCGTAGCCGCCCAACATATTCAGCGTTGAAAGATCCTGCCCCCACATCGCGAACGCCGTCAGTTTGTGTCCGCCGCGGAACGTATGCAGCGCGAAGACCGAAGCGTTGAACGCCGCCATCCGGCGCGTCGTCCGCATCGAATCCGCCGTCAGGTTGCGCGGACGGATCGACTTGACGGCCCCGCTGAAGCTGACTTTCGTTTTCGCACCGCCCACCGACAGACGCAAGGCGAAATCCGGCACCATGCCGTAAGCCTGCGCCTCGCCCTCTTTCCCGGCATACATCCCGACGGCGGCTGTCAGCCGGACGAGGTCGCCCAACTGCTGCGAATAGCGGATCTGCGGGATGCGCGACATCGGGTTGAGCGGCGTGCCGCAGCCGTGTGCCACGGTGTTCGGAAAAACCTCTTCCGGCACCGACAGGTTGTTGGTCTGGCCGATCAGGAGCCGGCTCCGCTTCCAGGTCAGGCTGACATACGCGTGCCGCAGCCGCAGAACACCCAGATTATCGCCCGTCCCCATGAAGTCCGTTTCGATGTATCCGCCCGCTTCGGCCCCGAGCACGTCGGAAGCCGTGGCCGTCAGATGCAGCCGCGAGTTGGCCACGCCGAAACGCATCGAATTTTCGCGGTTGATGTCCTCGCCGTTCGGGTTGTATTCCGGTGCCAGCGGGAAATAGTAGAAAATGCCGCTGTTTTTGGCTTTCGATTGGTAGGTGTCGGTAAAGATTTGTGCGTCGATCCGGCCGCCGAGTTTCAGTTTCACGCGCGAACCGTCTTTCCCGACCTCCGCAGCCGACACGCCTGCGGACAAAACCGTTGAAATAAATACGGCAAGGTATCGTTTCATGATCTGAAGATAGAATGAGCTGCAAAAATAATACTTTTGCAAAAGGGTATTCTACGCATTTCCGCCGTTTCCGGGCGGTACAAATACCTATTTCGCCCTTTAGGGGCACCAAGCGACCGATATAGAACTATGGATTTCCTGTTGCATTCCGATTTCGCCCCCACCGGCGACCAGCCCGAGGCGATCGCCCAGCTGACCCGCTCTCTGCAGGAAGGGACGAGGCACAACACCTTGCTGGGGGTCACCGGCTCCGGCAAAACCTTCACGATGGCCAACGTCATCCGGAACATCGGGAAACCCGCCCTGATCCTGAGCCACAACAAAACGCTCGCCGCGCAGCTGTACGGCGAATTCCGCGGCTTTTTCCCGGAAAATGCGGTGGAATACTTCGTCTCGTACTACGACTACTACCAGCCGGAGGCTTATCTTCCGACGTCGGACACCTACATCGAAAAAGACCTCTCGATCAACGACGAAATCGAGAAACTGCGGCTGAGCGCCACCAGCTCGCTGCTCTCCGGGCGGAACGACGTGGTGGTGGTCAGCTCCGTGTCGTGCCTCTACGGGATCGGGAACCCCTCCGATTTCCACGCCAATACGATCAACATCAAGCAGGGCGAGGAGTTCCCGCGCCAGAAGCTGCTCTACCAGCTGGTGGACGGTCTCTATTCGCGCAACGACGTCGAGTTCGCCCGGGGGACTTTCCGCGTGGCGGGAGATACGATCGACATCCACGTGGCCTATGGCGACAAAGGCTACCGCATCGTGCAGTGGGGCGATACGGTCGAGGAAATCCACGCCATCGACCCGATCACCGGCCAGCGGCTCTCGCAGCTCGACCGCGTGACGATCTACCCGGCCAATATCTTCGTTACGACCCGTGAACGCATCAATTCGGCGGTCATTCAGATTCAACACGACTTGGCGGCCCAGTACGACTTTTTCATGCAGCGCGGCGAGGAGCAGTATGCCAAACGGCTCAAGCAACGTGTCGAGTACGACCTCGAGATGATCAAGGAGCTGGGCTACTGCTCGGGGATCGAGAACTATTCGCGGTACTTCGACGGACGGGCGCCGGGGACGCGGCCGTTCTGCTTGCTGGACTACTTTCCGGACGACTTTCTGATGATTATCGACGAGAGCCACGTGACGATTCCGCAGATTCGGGCGATGTACGGCGGCGATCACGCGCGGAAGAAGAATCTGGTGGAGTACGGTTTCCGGCTCCCGGCGGCCATCGACAACCGGCCTTTGAAGTTCGAGGAGTTCGAGGCGCTGGTGCCGCAGGCGGTCTACGTGAGCGCGACGCCGGCCGATTATGAACTCAACAAGTCGGAGGGGGTGGTGGTCGAGCAGGTGATCCGTCCGACGGGGCTGCTCGACCCGGAGATCGAGATCCGGCCTACGGCGGATCAGATCGACGACCTGATCGGCGAGATCGAAATCCGGGCCGAAAAAGACCAGCGGGTGCTGGTCACGACGCTGACCAAGCGGATGGCGGAAGAGCTGACCAAGTATTTCGAGAAGGTGGGGATTCGGTGCCGCTACATCCATTCGGACGTGGACACGTTGGAGCGGATCGAGATCATGGATGACCTGCGGGCGGGGCGGTTCGACGTGTTAGTGGGGGTCAATCTGCTGCGGGAGGGGCTGGATTTGCCGGAGGTGTCGTTAGTGGCGATCATGGATGCGGACAAAGAGGGATTCCTGCGGTCGGCGCGGTCGCTGACGCAGACGGCCGGGCGGGCGGCGAGGCACCTGGAGGGGCGGGTGATCATGTATGCGGACAAGATCACGGATTCGATGCGCCAGACGATCGACGAGACGGAGCGGCGGCGCGAAAAGCAGATGAATTACAACCTCTCGCACGACATTACGCCGCAGGCGGTGCACAAGATGAGCAAATCGACGCTGGGCGAGGGGTCTCCCCTGGCGGCTTCGCTGCCGGCGGCCAAAATGTCTGCGGCGGGGGCCGCGACGATCGAGCGGCCGTTCGGCAGGGGTGGCGGAGGCGTGGTGTACGACATGGATGCGCCATTGTCGATGGTGGCGGATCCGGTGATGGAGTATATGTCGGCCACGGATCTCGAAAGCGCGATCGCGCAGGCGCGGCAGATGATGGAGCAGGCGGCCAAAGATTTGGACTTTTTGGCGGCGGCGCGCTACCGGGACGAGATGTTCGCTTTGCAGCAGCGGCAGCGGGCTGCTTCCGGTTCGGGCAAGGTGTCGCCTTCGATCAAGGGCAGCGTGCGGGAGTCCAAGGCGGGGGTGGGTAAGTCGCGCAAGCGGACGAAAATCCTTTAATATCCGGAGCCGGCGGAGCATTCGGGCTGTTCTGCCAGCCAAAGCCCTGACGGGCCTGCGGGCGGGCTGTTGTCCCGGAGATTGATGCGGGGTGAGTATCCGTTATGGATACTCATCCCGTTTTTACGTATAAATACCTATTTAAAATAGGTGATAACACGCTCCCGTATTTTTTCGGACGTCCGTACTTTTGTTTGCCGAGAATTGGCATTCGAGCAAACATGGGAAAATATTTCGACGAACTGATGCAGGACTACCGTTTCCGCGAGGGGCTGAATGCTTGCATGAATTGCGGGGCTTGTACGGCGGTGTGTCCGGCGGCGGAGTATTACAATTACGATCCGCGGCAGATCGTGGACGATGTACAGGCGCGCGACGACGAGAGCATCGAGGCGCTGATGAAAAGCGATACGATCTGGTATTGCGGCGAGTGTATGTCGTGCCGGCCGCGGTGTCCGCGAGGGAATACGCCGGCTTATGTGGTTCAGGCTTTGCGGCGGCTGTCGCAGAAGTATGGTTTCTTCACGGAGTCGGAAAAGGGGCGGCAGCAGTATGCGTTGGGCAAGATGCTGGGGAGCAATATGATGGAATTAGGGTACTGTGTGCATCCTACGCGGGTGGTGCCGCGGATGCACCCGGAGCAGGGACCGGTGTGGGCGTGGGTGCATGAGCATGACAGGGAGGTTTTCGCGCGCTTTACGGATAATTACATGCAGGCGGGGCCGGGGCCGGCGCGGGCGATCGATCCGGAGAGCTTAGCGGAGTTCCGCCGTATTTTCGATGTGAGCGGGGGAACGGAGTTCCTGGACAATATCGAACGGTGCTCGATGAAAAAGGCGGAGGAGCTGGGAATGACGCCGGACGAGTATATGGAGTATGTGTATACCTACAATAGTGGTACACATACACTGTAATTAACCGTTCGATTATTCTGTACCCCACTGTGAGTGACTGTTCTTTCTTTGAAAAGAAAGAACCAAAGAAACTTTCAGATAGCTACGCTACTCCTTAGGCTCC
>NZ_CANQYJ010000028.1 GCF_947628055.1 uncultured Rikenella sp. | reverse complement strand
GGCACGCCGGATTCCGGACGGGGCGATCTCAGCACACGCGAATCAGGCGCGGATCACCACTTTTCCGCTGAATGACCCGGAGAACTGCATCTATTCGCCGGACGTGATTTCGTTTGCGCGGGAGGCAGGACTTTACAAAGGGACGGATGCGGATTTCGACTTCGCGGCGGTTTACAATCCGATGGATTACAGTGCCATGCGGGGGTGCGAGGCACGCGTCTGGAGCGTTTTCCGGCAGGTGGCCGATGGGATGGACAAATACCTCGACCATGTGACGGGCAAGAATCCGGACAACCGGCTGCCGCTGTGGGTCGTGCCGAACCGGAAGCTGACCGTCAAGGATGTGGCGGAATTCATGCGCAACCATTTCGAGGGGACGGAGTTAGACATGACGTGCGACCCGGGCGCGGGGCCGTTTAAACTGCCGTACCGCTGGCGGCCGATGACGTTCAAGGTGGGGGATGAAGAATTCACCAACGAGCGGGCCATCGCTACGCAGCAGACCGGCTGGTGGTACGTGGGCGAATGCCGCGGCTGGCTGCCCGACCCGATCGGGGGAGTGTTCTGGTTCGGGGTGGACGACACGGACAGCTCGCCGCTGACGCCGTTCTACTGCGGGATCGACCGCATTCCGAACGCCTATGCGGTGGGGAACGGAAATATGACCACCTATTCCGAGACTTCGATGTTCTGGGTGGTGAACCGGGTGACCAATTTCGCCTATCAACGCTACAATATCATCCATCCGGACGTGAAACGGGCGATGGATCGGTTCGAGAACCGCTGTTTTGCCGAACAGCCGGCGGTGGACGGGGCGGCCCAAATGCTGTTCCGGCAGAATCCGCAGCTGGCGATCGATTTCCTGACCGACTATTCGGTCAATACGGCGCAGCGGCTGTTCCAGACATGGGTCGATCTGGATCGCTACCTGCTGGTGAAGTACATCGACGGGAACATCAAGAAAGAGGTTTCGGAGGGGGTATTCAAGGATAACGGCTACGGGCGGGGGATTCCCGCTTCGCCGGATTTCCCGGGCTACAGCGAGGAGTGGAAAGAGATGGTGAAACAGGCGGCGGGCGAACGGCTCAAAGTGGTGCAGCCGAAGCATTAAACGGGACGCGACTGAGGCTTTTCAAGCGGGGTTTGGTCCGAATCGGACCAAACCCCGCCTTTTCTTGTAAATCACGTTTTATTTCTCCAACTTTGTCGAAGTAAAGCACAGCTTATGTTAGCCATTATCGGTCAGATCATCCGCCAGCTGCGCGAGGAGAACGGTATTTCGCCGGAAGAACTCTCTTCCCGCGCCGGGATCAGCGCAGAGAAGCTGAGCCAGATCGAAAACAACGAAACCAACCCGTCATTGAGAGTGCTGATCCGCATCTCGCGGGCGCTGGGGGCCAAAGTGGGCACGTTGCTGGCAGGGAAGGATGATAACCATAAAGCCGCCGTGACCCGCAAAGACGATGTGACCGGAAATCCGACTTTCGCCGAAAACGAGGAGGGCCGGAACGGACATTTGAGCTTTTACGCTTTGGCCCAGGACAAAACCGACCGGCATATGGAACCGTTGGTGGTGGAGATCGCTCCGAACGGCTCCGCCTCTGTACCCGAACTGAAATCCGAGCATTCGGGGGAAGAGTTCATCTACGTGCTGGAGGGGGAAGCCACGCTCTATTACGACGACGAAGTTTACCGGCTGAAGCCGGGAGACAGCATCTACTATAATTCGGTCGTGCCGCATTTTCTGAGCAACGAGACGGCCCGTCCGGCGCGGGTGGTGGCCGTACTCTACACGCCGTATTGAACCGCATCCCTTCAATCCCTTACCGCGAAGCTATGATCCGCAGTGTACGTCCGGCCGATGATGCCGGGGCCATCAGTGAAATCTATAACCATTACATCACCGAAACGGCGATTACGTTTGAAAACGACCCCATCGATGCCGGGCTGATGCGCGAGCGTATCGAAAGGATAGCGGTCCGCTTTCCCTACTTAGTTTACGAACAGGGCGGCAAGGTATTGGGTTATTGCTATGCCGCGACATGGCGCAGCCGAACGGCCTACGACCGAACGGTAGAGACTACGATCTACCTTCATAAAAACTGGCTGAACAAGGGAATCGGGCACCGGCTCTATCAGGATTTGGTAGGCCGCCTGCGCGATGCGGGTTTCCACGCAGCCGTGGCAAGCATCACCCTCCCCAACACCCAAAGCGTGGCGTTGCACGAAAAATTCGGTTTCCGTAAAGTGGCTCACTTCACCGAAGTGGGATACAAATTCGACAAATGGCTCGACGTGGGCTTCTGGGAACTCATCCTTTAGAACCCGGGCGGGATTCTGCCGCCGTTGTTCTTTTATCCCGCAGGCGTTTGACATATCTGTACTGCGGCCAGAACAGAATCAGGCAGATCAGGATGCTCATTCCGAACGGCATATAGACCGAATCGGTTCTTACGATCAGTTCCGCCAGCCTCTGGAGGAACGGCGAGAGGATGATCGCACTGTAATTCATTGCCATCACTAAAGCTAAGGCGAACGTTACCCGTTTCGGAGCCACGGAGTTGGAAGTGCGGTCGTACACCAGCGGCTGCATGATTCCGTATCCGGCGCCGACCAGCAGCACGCCGATGGTTATGAGCCACAAACTGTGGAACAGCATCAGCAGCAATCCCAGCAACATCGCCCCGAGAGCGACGAGGTTGTTTTTCTGCGGAACTCCCGAAATGATCCTATTGATAAACAACCCCGGCAGCATAATAGCCAGAAAGAAGGCCGAGATCAACGTGCCGCTGGCGCCTGTTCCGCCGATCGAGAATTTGTCCATGTAGATCGACAGGTTCAGCGGAACGACCAGGGCGATGATCGTGATCCAGAAATAGTACTGCATGATTTCCAAGGGCCAGTCGAGACGGATGACTTTGCCGAAGATGTGCAGCTCCCTCACCCCGCGTCGGGCAAGCGACGGATCGTTCGCAGCCGGATCGGGCACGTGACTTTTGTTGTCCGGCAATTTGAATGCGAAGGCCAAAGCGACGACCGAAAAAAAGTATACCAGGAAAGAATAATGCCAGTCGATCCCGGCCAGCCAGCCCGCAAGCATAGTGGCCAGCACCAGCGACAAGTTGGCGATAGCCGATGCGATACCCAGCTGTTTGGTTCGGTAGGCTCCTGAAAAATTGTCCGCGACCATCCCTGTGGACAAAGGAATCACCAGCCCGGCACCGATACCCAGCAGCACGCTGTTGGCCAGCATCAGCCCCAGGCTGCCGGTCACTAACATATAAATCACCGAGCTGGCGGAATAGATGGCCAGACCCCAGATTGCCAGTTTTTTCTGGTCGAATTTCAGCGAGAGTTTACCGGCGATGAGCACGAATGGCACGATCACTAAGGCTGGCAGTGAGGTGAGCATCTGTATTTCGAGTTCCGACGCATGTGGAAAAACGGTCTGCAGGTCGCCGAGAATCGGCGATACGGCTAATCCGGAGAGCGAGGTCACGACGGACAATGCGTAGATGGCCAATAGGGAAATGAGCGGGATCGGCTGCTGCCGCCCGGTCGGGATATGTTTCAGTCTGGCGATTCGCGTTTCGAATTTTCGGGATATATCTTTCGATTCCATCCTGTCTTTTTTAACTCCGGTTTCAGCAAGATACATGCCAGTCGCAGAACTATGGTTTATTTCGCACTGTGCCGTGTGGAACCGTACCTTTTAACTTCGCTACGCTCGTTTTTCTCCTCGCCGCTCGGCAGAGCGTGCAAGCCCGCTTTGCTCTCGCTGGCAGCGTCGATTCTGAAGAAAAGGTACCCAACAGACTTTCAGATAGCTGCGCTACTCCTTAGGCTCCGCAGTCCTCTTTCTTTGCATTGGTTCGGGGTGCGGGAATCGGGCCGATAAGGGCTAAACCTCATGATGTCGGCCCGATTCCCCGCACCCCGACAAATCAAAGACAAGGGTACCCGGCAGGCTCAAGAGATGCGCAAGCATCTCAAAAAGTTTTTCTGGTTCTCTTTGTTCACAAAGAGAACAGTTCTATACTGAACACATACAATATAAACTTACGAAAAATTTTCCTACATTTATACCGACATCCGATTGTCGACAGCAGGTCTTGCAATAATTTTCAAAACAAGTAAATACGACCTCACCCTACTTCTACATATATATTTGATCTCCAAATATTTAGAATGCAAGACCGCTGAGGAGATCATTGTCTGACTTGGGGAACAGTCGTATATGCTTACCATTTTTAAAATTTCACGCTTATGGAAAACAAATTTTTTACGCTCATCAAGCCTTATCTGAGCTACATCGACGACGGCAAACTGTATAAACAGCCGTTCAAGATTCTGTACCAAATCATTGCGGTGATCATGCTGTTGTTTCCTTTCGCATTGCTTTACCAGCTGATCGACAGCGGTGTATTCAAGTATGGAACCGGAGGGATGATTTGCGCATTTATTCTGATCTGGCTTGTCATTACGGGCGCAGGGTGGCTCAGTTTTCAGTTGTGGTGGAACCGCGCGGCGCAATTGAAAACGACTTCGGTCGAAGGAGACGACTTCGTCGCTACACCGGTGGTGTCCAACCTGCTGCAAACTTTCGGCGAGTGGCTGGGCAGCTATATCGCTGTCGTCGGTTTTCTCGCCACGCTGATCGCCCTGCTCTTCATGGGGGGTACCTCCGGACTGGATTTCATTCCCGGCATTCAGAGCCAAGGAATCTGGGGTCTGGTCTATTTTCCGGTAGCGGGATTCGTCATCATCGTCTTTTTCCGCTGGATGGCGGAACTGATGCGGGCATTGGTGGCCATTGCCAACAATACGCGCAAGTAATCTGCTAATCTCCTTACAGACACAAAACGAGGGAGGTGATACGAATTGCGTATCGCCTCCCTCGTTTCATGATCGGGGAACAAGTCATTCCGTCCGGTCGTCGTACTGCTCCCGCAACTGCTCGAGCTTCGCGTGCATCCGCGTCCGCACCTTCGCCAGCTTCGGATCGTCGTAGCGGTTGTGCAACTCCGCCGGATCGCTTTTCAGGTCGTACAACTCCCACGCATCGATGTCGTCGCCGTAGAAATGGATCAACTTATAGCGATCCGTCCGCACCCCGTAGTGTCTCCGCACCCGATGTTCGCCCGGGAATTCAAAATAGTGGTAATAGATCGCATCGCGCCACCCCTTCGGCCGTTCGCCCCGGAGCAGCGGCACCAACGACACCCCCTGCATATCCGCCGGCACCGGCAGGCCCGCCAGAGTCAGGAAAGTCGGCGCATAGTCGATGTTCTGCACCATCTCCTTCACGCCCCGCCCCCGTTCGGCCCGCGTCCAGCAGTCCGGCAAGCGCATCAGGAGCGGCGTGCGCAGCGACTCCTCGTACATAAACCGCTTGTCGAACCAGCCGTGTTCGCCCATGTAGAACCCTTGATCCGAAGCATAGACCACCAGCGTGTTTTCCAGCAGCCCCTCCCGTTCGAGGTACTCCATCAACCGGCCGATATTGTCGTCCAGCGACTTCACGCTTTTAAGATAATCGCGCATATACCGCTGGTACTTCCACTCCGCCAGCTCCTTGCCCGACAAACCCGCCGCAAGGAATCGATCGATCAACGGCCGGTAGACGCTGTCCCACTGCGCCCGCTGCGCCGGGGTCATCCGCTCCAGCTCGCCGTGGACGATCGACCACTTGAGCCGCGTATCGATCGTGCTGTCCACCATCTTGAGGTCGTAGGCCAAATCCATGTCCTTGTCGATGCTCATCTCCTGATCGGCCGCCGCCGGCCGTCCCGCATAATCATCCCAGAAAGTCTCCGGCAGAGGGAACGTCTGATCCTCGAACTCCGCCAGATCGCACGTGTCCGACATCCAGATCCGGTGCACCGCCTTGTGGTGCAGCAGCAGACAGAACGGTTTCGACCGATCCCGATGTTCGAGATAGTCGATCCCCTTGTCCGTAATCAGGTTCGTTACATATCCATGCTCCCGGTGCGTCCCCTCCGGCGTGATGAAATCCGGATTGTAGTACGATCCCTGCCCCGGCAAAATCTCCCAGTGGTCGAATCCCGTCGGAGTACTGATCAGGTGCCACTTCCCGATCAAAGCGGTCTGATACCCACCCTGTTGCAACAGTTTTGGGAAAGTCTGTTGCGAACCGTCGAACGGCTTCCCCCCTTCATTTTTGAGAAACCCGTTTTTGTGGCTGTGCTTGCCCGTCACCAAGACCGCCCGGCTCGGCCCCGAGATCGAGTTGGTCACGAAACTGTTGTCGAACCGCACCCCTTCGCGCGCCAGCCGGTCGAGATTGGGCGTCCGGTTGTACCGGCCGTCGTAGCAGCTGATCGTCTGGAACGAGTGGTCGTCGGTCATGATGTAAATGATATTCAGCGGTTTGTCGCAGCCCTCCGCCTGTTTCCGGTTTTTGGCCTGCACAGTCCCGAGGATCGAAGAAAGTCCCACGGGAACCAAGAGCAATGATTTATTCATCCTATTGAAAAGTTTTTATTCGTTGATCTTCAAGCAATAGAGCGTTCCGGAAAAGTCCGCCACATACAACGCATTCCCGCTTACGGCAGGTGAGGAGAAAATAGGGGCGCCCAGATTGCGTTTCCACCGGAATCGCCCGTTCTCGGCATCGACCCCGTACAAATAGCCGTCCGACGCTCCGAACACCAGCGTTCCGCCGATCAGCACCGGCGACGTCTCCACCGAGTTCTGGAAATCCTGATAATACGGCACCGAATAAATAATTGCCGGTCGGGTCGCATAAGTCCACACCGGCTTGAACGACCGCCGGTCGAACGCCACCACCCCCTTATCCGCCGTCCCGACATACACCATCCGCTCCGTCACCACCGGCGCACAAGCCCCCTCGAACGTGATCCCCGGCTGCACGGCACTTTTCAGAATGTCGCCCGACCGCGGATTAATGAGGAAGAGTTCGTCGCGGCTGGCCAAATAGATATGCCCGTCGTAGATCGTCACCGAACCGTCGCGGAAACGGATCTTGGCATCCTGCTTTTTCCACAGCAGCCTCCCGTCTTTCCGGTCGTGGGCAAAGAGGCCGTTCCAGTGCGACGACGCCAACACCACCTCCTCGCCGACCGTCGTCGTAGACTGCGTTCCTTCGCCGCCGCTCCACGCCTCGTTTTTCCACACCACCGAGCCGTCCTCCACGTTCAAAGCCGTGAAATGGCCGCCCTGTCCCGCATAAACCACCCCGTCGGCCACCGCCAGCCCGTGCAGGTTCTCCGGCAAAGCATACCGGTTCAATTTCCTATCCCACACCACTTTGCCGCTGTTCGCACTGATCGCGTACAGCTGCATCGCCGCATCGCAAGCCAGCACCAACCCGTCGGCATAAACCATCGTCCCCTTCACCGAATTGCCCGTCCGGAACCGCCACAACTCCCGACCGGTCGCCGCATCGTAAGCCACGACCGCGCATTTCTTCAGATTATCGTCGTCGATCGTGGCCACGAAGACTTTGCCGTCCCCCACCACCGGCGAGGTCATATAGATATTGCCCCCCGCATTCTGCGCCCACACGTACCGCGGCGCATCGACCGCATTCCCGGCTGCAATCCCCGCGTGGGCCGCATCCCCGCCCAGATTCGCCCAATCTGCACCCACCGCCACCGCTGCCGGCGTATCGGTCAGCACGAAACTGCGGTGTTCGACCCATGTCGTCCCGTCGGCAAAGGTCGCTTCGGCCACCAAATGCTGCACTCCCGTCCGGTTCCCGACAGCCAGCGTCCCGCTCCAGCTCCAGTCGGTCTGCGGAACCAGTGCCACCGTCCGCCCGCGTTTCCCGTTCTCGACCCACGCCACCCGCACCGACCGGGTCGGCGACACCGTGCGATAGGCATTGACCCGCACCGGAATCAAACCGCCCTCCGCGGCGATCGTATCGTGCTGGGCTGGCAGCGTCGTAGTCAGCAACCCCGGGATATGGGTATAGCGTGTCCGCGTCTTGTCCGAAATATTTCCGTCGGCATCCACACTGAACACCCGAAAACCGGCCGGCGAGTGGTCGATCCCGCCCTTGTCCGGCGTCGAGGCGCAGTAGGTCATCACCCCGCCGATCTCTCTGGCGTACTGGCTGTGCCAATGGCCATAGATGAACGCCACGAGGTTGTGCCGCTTCATGTCGAGGCTGTCGCCGCCGGCCCGGATCACGACGTCGTCGCCCTGAAACCAAAGGTCGTGGTTAAACATTATGACTTTCTTGTGCGGATCGGTCTGCGCCAAGTCGTTCCGGATCCACTCCAACACCTGCTTCAGGTTGTACGAAGGCGCATGGTCGCCCCCCAACATCGGCAGGGCCAGAAAATGGACGTTCCCCACCTCGAACGAGCACCACGCGGGGCCGAACAGCTGTTCGTAGCGCTGTTCGCCGTAATCGCCGCTCAACAAGTCGTGGTTCCCGATCGTATAGTAGGTCGGCACGCCCATGTGCCGCGTCCGCACGTTCGCGGCATGAAAACTCAACCCCGGCGCATAACAGATGTCGCCCGTATGGACGATGAAAGCGGTCGGATTGGCCGCCACATATGCTTTCAGGTCGTCGAGCCACTCTTTCGGCGTCGGGGTCTCGGTGTCGGTAATCTGGATGAACTCAAACGCACCGGCATGGCCGCTTTTTATCAAGCCGAAATCATAACTTTCCTTATCGGGAGCCACTTTCCGATAGTGCGTATCGCCCGGTCGATACCCCGACGGGGTGGTGACCGTCACGAAACGGGCCTGCGGATTGTCGGGCAGCTCGAACGATCCGTCCGCCGAGGTTTTGACAACGTTTCGTCCGTCGCTGACGCTGACACCGGCCAGCCCTTTCTCGGAAGCGTCGCGCGAACCGCTGCCATTGCCATCGAGATAGACCGTGCCGCGCAGCTGCGCCGAGGCCAAAGCCGGCAACAGAACGGCTATTGCCAGCAGACATTGTTTTTTCATAGTTCGGTTATAATAAGAGTTTGGTTAGGTATTTCAACCCTGCAAGTTACTAATTTGTGAAATAAATAACAAAGGGATACCCTCTCCGGATATCCCCTGAAAACATCAATTACAACCCTGTTATTCCTCTACAGATTGCGTTTTATCCTCGACTTCGATCTGTTTATCCGGCGATGCGCTATGATCTTCGATCGGCCCGCGCAGGCTGAAATAGCCGAATAATTCGACCACCCCATAGGCCAAAATCCATGCACCGATGAAAGTAATGAACCACGAGGCCGTATAGGTCGGTTGTGCCGCGACGAAAATCCCGGACATCATCAACAAAATCGAGAAGAAAAAGTAGATACCGGATACTTTAACGCCGCTTTTCTTGATTTTATACATGGAAACCAATTGGTAGAGTCCCAGGAAGATCAACAGTACGCCGACGAGAATCACGAACAGATTTTTCCATAATTCCGGATTGAGCAATAACAATGTTCCCCAGACTACGGCGATCGGTGCCGCTATCGGCAGGTAGGCCCAGCGGTTGGCTGTTTTCCGGGTGCGGGACAGAAAACCGACGAATTGAACCAGACCGATCACGATTGCGACAATCCCGATCAGTTTAATGCCTAAATTCAAAACCCGGTCCGACCAGATGATCATTACGAGGCCTACGATGATCGCAACGATTCCGCCCAATAAGGAGCTGTTGTTTTTTGTGTACTTTTCGATCATGATTTTCTATTTTTGGGGTGGTTCTGTGCAAAAATTGCACCATTTGTCGTTCTTGTTTTTCTGTTGTAACGGCTGTTTTGCGATCGTTCCGGACTGTAGGTGTAGGTAGTCTTTGTCGTGTATCGCTCTGCGGAAATTGTGGGTTCGGCAGTGCCGAGCGGCACGCAAAAGAACTCTCGGCGATAATCTTCCCATAACGTCCGAAACCCGAGGTGCCGTTCAGCACTCGATCCGAATAGCCTTTACACCCATGACAACTCCGCCGGCGGCGGGACTATGCTCTTTTCTATGATCTCCCTCTGTCAGGCCGGCTCCGCCCCAAGCGCCGGCCTGCAATTTTCTCGCTACGCTCGATGCAGTCCGCGCCGGCTCCGGCCGGTTCGCTGTAACCGAACTATGCTTTTTCCGCACGTCAACAAAAATCCGGTTCGCAGAACCGGTCGGCCCGCAGCCCCGGCCTGCGGAGGGCCGAAAGTTCACTCGGCACCTCCGCGGACTGCGGCCAGAAACTGGATTTTTCCCGTACACTGGGTGCCTTTTCGTCTGTTATCTTTCCCCGCGCGCCAGCGTAATTTTAACAAACTATCGTTTGTCGAAATAATTTCGCTCTCTATGGCGCGGCGCGCGGCACTCCGCCGACATCAAGCCTTTCCCGCCCGCTTGCGATCCGTTTCCGAAAGCAGAATCTTACGCATCCGAATCGACGACGGCGTAATTTCCGCATACTCATCCTCTTGGATATATTCCAGCGTCTCTTCCAGCGAGAAGATCACCGGCGGCGAAACCGTCGATTTCTCGTCCGACCCCGAAGCCCGCATATTGGTCAGCTTCTTCGACTTGCAGACATTGACGCAAATATCCTCCGCCCGCGTACTTTCGCCGACCACCTGCCCCGCATAAACCTCGTCGCCCGGCGAAATGAAGAACCGCCCCCGATCCTGCAACTTACTGATCGCATACGCATACGCCGTTCCGCTCTCCGCCGCGATAAGCGAACCGTTCGACCGCCCCTCGATCTCGCCCCGGAAAGGCTCGAAACCCTTGAACCGATGCGCCACCACCGCTTCGCCCGCCGTAGCCGTCAGCAGGTTGCTCCGCAAGCCGATGATCCCCCGCGCCGGAATATCGAAGTCCAAGTGCGCCCGGTCTCCCCGGTGGTCGATGTGCAGCAGCACCCCCTTGCGCCGCGTCGCCATCTCGATCGCCTTGCCCGCCATCTCCTCAGGCAAGTCCACCGTCAGGTGTTCGATCGGTTCGCACCGCTGGCCGTTGATCACCTTGTCCACCACCTTCGGCTGCCCCACCTGCAACTCGTACCCCTCGCGCCGCATCGTCTCGATCAGGACGCTGATATGCAACACCCCTCGTCCGAAAACCCGGAACGAGTCGGCCGTCGCCCCCGGCTTCACCTTGAGGGCCAAGTTTTTCTCCAACTCCTTGTCCAACCGTTCCTTGATGTGGCGCGAGGTCACGAACTTCCCTTCGCGACCGAAGAACGGCGAATCGTTGATCGTGAACAACATGCTCATCGTCGGTTCGTCGATGGCGATCGGCGTGAGCTGCTCCGGATTCTCATAGTCCGCAATGGTGTCCCCGATCTCGAAGCCGTCGATCCCAACGACGGCGCAAATATCGCCGCACTGCACCTCCTCGACCTTCTGTTTCCCCAGCCCCTCGAAAGTCATCAATTCGCGGATTTTCGATTTTTCGACCGTTCCGTCCCGCTTCATCAGCGAAACATTCTGACCCGCTTTCAACGTCCCGCGGCTCAGACGCCCCACGGCGATCCGCCCTACATACGGCGAATATTCCAACGAGGTAATCAACAGCTGCGGCGTCCCCTCCGTGACTTTGGCCGTCGGAATCTCGTCGATGATGCAGTCCAGCAACGGGATAATATCCGAGGTCGGCGTGCGCCAGTCCGTAGACATCCAGCCGTTCTTGGCACTCCCGTAAATGGTTTTGAAATCGAGCTGCTCTTCCGTCGCATCGAGGCTGAACATCAGGTCGAAGACCTGTTCGTTCACCTCCTCCGGCCGACAGTTCTGTTTGTCGACCTTGTTGATCACCACGATCGGCTTCAAGCCCATCTGCAATGCCTTCTGAAGCACGAACCGGGTCTGCGGCATGGTTCCCTCGAACGCATCCACGAGGAGCAGCACCCCGTCCGCCATGTTGAGCACCCGCTCCACCTCGCCGCCGAAATCGGCGTGGCCCGGCGTGTCGATGATGTTGATCTTGTAGTCTTTATAGTGAACCGATACGTTTTTGGCCAGAATCGTAATGCCTCGTTCGCGTTCCAGATCGTTGTTGTCCAGGATCAGCGTTTCCGACTTCTCCTGATCGCGAACCAGCTTGGCCTGGAGGATCATTTTGTCCACCAGCGTGGTTTTCCCGTGGTCGACGTGTGCAATAATTGCGATGTTCTTGATTTTCTGCATTGTATTGAAATAAATCCGGCGCGGAGGGAAGCCATATCCGGCCTCGCCGGGCGCACAAAAGTAGTTGTTTCGGAGCAGAATGTCAAACCGATACCTCTTGAAAAACAACGAATGATGCAGATCGATATAATCAATTCGATAACTTCTATGAAATTAGGAATAAATGATTATTTTTACCAGACGGACGAATAACCCGAACCAAAAATCGAAATGCAATGAAACACGTGAAAGGAACTCAGACCGAACAGAATCTCTTGAAGTCATTCGCCGGCGAATCGCAGGCGCGCAGCCGCTACACTTTCTTCGCGAGCGTTGCCAAGAAAGAAGGATACGAACAGATCGCCGGCGTCTTTATCGAGACCGCCGAACAGGAAAAGGAACATGCCAAACGTTTTTTCAAATTCCTCGAAGGCGGCATGGTGGAGATTACGGCCGCTTATCCGGCGGGCGTGATCGGCACCACCGAACAAAATCTGGAAGCCGCTGCCGCCGGTGAAAACGAAGAGTGGAGCGAACTGTATCCGACATTCGCCGACACCGCCGATGCGGAGGGATTCCCGGCCATCGCCACCGTGTTCCGCGAGATCGCCAAAGTGGAGGCAGAACACGAAAAGCGCTACCGCACCTTGCTGGATCGGGTGAAAAACGGCTCGGTGTTTGAACGCGACACCGAAATCGAATGGCAGTGCCGCAATTGCGGGTATGTCCATACCGGCAAGGAGGCTCCGGGCATGTGTCCGGCTTGTGCGCATCCGCAGGCATTCTTCGAGCCGAAAAAGAACAACTATTAGACGGCTTCCCCTATGCCAGAGCACAGCGGGGCATTGAACGCACAAAACAGCTGAACGGCTCTCGTCCGGCAGCAATAAACGCTCCGGCCCGATCATTCGGGCCGGGGCGTCCTGTTTTTACGCGGGATCAGCAACAGAAGCAGCGGCGTCATGGCCAGCAGGGTCAGTACGGCCACGATAAAAAAATCGTCCGCCACTCCTGCGATATAGGCAACCGTCTTCGATTCGGCCGCATCTTTCGCGGCAGTATAGTAGGAGATCCGGGAAGTCATAATGGCCGTCAGCAGGGCGATCCCGATGCTGCCCGACAACTGCTTGATGCTGTTGGCGATACCCGAAGCAGCCGCCATATCTTTCTGGGCGAGATATTTCAGCGAGAAAATATTGAGCGGCGCAAACGTCAGCCCCATGCCGAACCCCCGCAGGTAGAGCACGGTCATGATGGCCGAATGGTGCGTCTCGGCCGTGAAACGGCTGGCAAACCAGAAACTGAGCGTCATGACTACGATTCCGACGATCATCAACGGGACCGAACCGATATACCGGGTGACGATCCCGGACGCCGCCGAAAGCGTTCCCTGGATCAGCCCTACCGGCAGGAATACCATACCGGCCATAATGGCCGTATAGCCCAATCCGTTCTGCATATAAAGCGGCAACAAATAGGTTCCGCCCAGCATGCCGATCCCGAAAATCATCAGCACCAGCATGGCTACCCCGAAATTCCTGTCGCCCAGCAGCCGGATATTCAGCAGCGGAGCCTTCGTCCGGAGTTCATGCCAGATGAAAACGATCAGAGCGACGCCTCCGATGGCGAACGAGCCGATCACTTCCGGAGCGGCCCATCCTTTCGGATTGGTCGCCGCATTCCCGCGAGCCAGCGCATAGATACAGAGCGGCATAAACAGAGCCACGCTGAGAAAACCGATCCAGTCGAACCGGCCTATCGTCGTATTCTTCCACTCGCGCTGGATAATGAGGGAGGCCGCGATAGCCAGCAGGCCCAACGGCACATTCACATCGAATATCCAATGCCAGTTGAAATCGTCCACCAGATAGCCTCCGATCAGCGGGCCGAACGAAATCGACGCGGCCGAAGCCACCGCCCACAGTCCGAGGGCCGTACCCCGCTGCTCTGGCGGAAATTCGCGCGACACGATAGCCAGCCCGAGGGCCTGGATCATACCGCTCCCTACGCCCTGCAAGGCTCGGGAGCCGACCAGGAACCCATCCGTCCAGGCCCGCCCACAAAGCCAGGAACCGAGCGTAAAGAGACATATGCCGATGATATAGACCTTTTTGTTGCCATACCGGTCGGCTAACCAACCGGCCGTCGGCAGCATGATGGTCATGGTAATCATATAGGCCGTGACGACCCACTCCGCCGTGGAGATTCCCACATGAAAGGAACTCATGATAGCCGGCATGCCGACGTTGACCACCGTAATATCGAGTACGGCCATGAACGTGCCGAGCATGATCACGCCCAACACCCACCATTTATAGCTTTTCCCGGCCCGGAAACGTGTAAGGAATGCTTTCATCCGATCGTTTTATTCATTTTATTTCGGGGACTGGCAAAAAAAATGCCACCTTTGCGGAAGAACAACGCACGTGTCACCCCCATGAAAGAGATCGAAAGCGTGGCTCTGATCGGCTTGGGCGCCGTGGGCGCCGTACTGGGAACCCGTTTGCAGGATACGATGCCCGAACGGTTTACAGTCATCGCGGATGCCCGAAGGCGGCAAAAGCTGAGCCGGGAGGGAATCGACTTCAACGGGAAACAGTACGATTTCTCCTTTGCCGACGGAACCGGCACCAAAGACTTGATCCTGATAGCGACCAAATCCACTGCACTGTCCGAAGCCTTAGAGGCTATCGCCCCGTATATCGGCCCCGACACGTCGATCCTTTCGTTACTGAACGGAATCGACAGCGAGGAAACCGTAGCGGGGCGGTTCGGCGCCGGACATGTGCTGTACTCCTATTTTCTCGGACATCCCAGCATGCGGCAAGAGAACCGCATCGTCCACGACGGCGTATACCGCATTTATTTCGGGGAAGCGGACAACCGGACGCTATCCGACAAAGTGCTGCGGGTGTGCCGGTTGTTCGATCAGGCAGGCATTCCCTATGAAATACCGCCGGATATGATCTCGGCCCTCTGGCAGAAATTCATCATCAACATCGGCTGCAACCAGACTACCGCTCTGCTCCGCCGTCCTTACGGCCATTTGCAGCGGAATCCGGAAGCCCTGGCTCTGGCTGTACGAATGATGGACGAAGCAGCCGAAGTGGCCCGGCGGATGAATATCGGCGGAGCCGGCGAAATGGTCGGACACGCCGTCGAAGCGATCCGTTCGATGAATCCGGACGGGAAAAGCTCCATGCTGCAGGATGTCGAAGCCGGCCGGGCGACCGAGATCGGCATCTTTGCGGGAATGCTTTGCCGGCTGGCCGAACGGGTGGAATATCCCGTCCCGTGGAACCGGGCAGCCCTCCAAATTCTGTCGGCGTTATAAAAACCGGCCCGAAATCGGGAAATTATTGCGTACCTTTGTCGAGTTAACCAAATATCATACAATCAAATGAAAAGAATCTTGTTGGCCGTTGCGGCTGTGGCAGCTCTGGCTGCCTGCTCCGGTAAAACCGGCCTCGAAAAAGAATTGGTCGGCAGCTACTCTGCCCGACCCGAAATCGAAATAGCCGACTCCACCGATTTCAGCGCCCAGCTGGCTGCCGCTATGATGGCGCAGATGAAAATGGACTTCGATTTCAACGACAACGGCACCGTAGATATGACCGTTTCGATGGGGGCGAATTCGAATTCGACGGTGGGAAAATGGGAAATCAAAGCCGACAGCCTGTTCATCACCGACAGCTTGCAGACGGTGGAAGGCTTCGCTATCGCCAAAACCGCTGACGGTTTCAAACTCTCCGGCAAACAGATGAACATCGTGCTGACTCCGAAAGCGGAATAGTCAACGGTCTCGGATAGCGTTAGACAAAAGTCCGGCCTCCTCTTGCACAAAGGAGGCCGGACTTTTTCGTGGCATGCAATTTGCGGCATTCCGTTTCCCGAAACCCGAAAGAATGGAGCCGACCCCGATACACTATGCCATCGCTTTGCTGGCCGGACTATCGAGCGGCATCGTCAGCGAGATCGGCGGCGCCGGTTCCTTGCTTTCCCTGCCGATGCTGATCAGCCTGGGCCTGCCCCCCAGCGTCGCCAACGGAACCAACCGCATCGGCGTGATGACCCAATACACGATGGGATATATCCGTTATCTTGCCCATAAGCCCATCCCGCACAAAGAGGCCGCCATACTATCCCTGACACTCGTATTAGGCACCATCGCAGGGGCCTGTTTCGCCGTCCGCATCACCGGGGTGCTTTTCAACTGGATTTTTATCGGCGTGATGATCATCACCATTCTCTTCACCTTTTTCTCGAAAGAGCTGACCGACCGCCCCGACAGCACCGACGACCCCGTGGGCCATTCCCGCTTAGTCGATTACCTGGTTTTCCTGCTGCTGGGGCTCTACTGCGGCATGATACAAGCCGGGATGGCCTACCTGATGTATCACGTGCTGGTCAAACGGCTGCACACGACAACCCAGACCGCCGAGGCGATCAAAACCTATATGAGCATGATCGTCACCCCGTTCGCACTCTTTATCTTTATCTGGTTCGGGCACATCGACTGGGAGTTGGGTGCGTGCGTCGCGGTGGGCGGCGGTCTCGGCGGCTGGATAGGCGAAAAATTCGTGGAACGCAAAGATACCCGCACCGTAAAGAGGTGGTTTATGGTCGCGCTGGTCATTTCGGTGGTCTACATGCTCCTGTTTGTCCAGCTGCATTGGCACGACGGGATTCTTTATCTTTGACTTTCCCGCTTGGCAAGCAGCGCCCCTTGACCGAACCTATCCATAACGAACGGGTGCTCAGTGATTCCGCAATCGGACAAAACAGTCTGTTACGCAGAGGGCCGCCCGGCCTCACCGTCCGGCATATCTTTCGGTTACTTCGCCGATGGAAATACCGAGCATATCCATCACATTGAACACCTCCGGCAGGGTCACCTCGAAAAATTCGGCCCGCTTCAGGCCGACCACCTGCTGCTTGGCTCCTTTCGCGACGAAATAACCGATGCCGCGGCTGTTCGTAATGATCTCGGCCATCTGGAGCCGTTCGTAGGCCCGCATGACCGTGTTCGGATTCACCTGGAGCTGCGCCGCCAAATCCCGCACCGAAGGGATACGCTCCTCCTCCGGCCAATGTCCCCCGGCAATATTGTCGCACACATAATCGACAATCTGCTGGTATATAGGCTTTTCAGATTTAAAATCCATTGTATTTCAACTTGTTTTTTCTTCGGCTGGTATGAGGACTTCGTTGTTTTGCGCGCCGCGAGGCGCTGCAGGCCGACGCCATCCCCCGCGGAGGACTGCAATTCTCGCTGCACTCGAATGCGCCTCCGCTGGCGTCACCCCGAATAAAGCGGCACTCCCCGCACGTCGCCGAAGAACAACGTTACTCCCTATCGCGTTAAAGGCAGCGTAGAAAAACGCCGCCAGGCCACATACAACCACAGCAAAGTGAAGAACACCCCGCTGCCCAGAATCGCCCAGCTTCCCGCGTCGCCCGCTATCCAGGAGAGCCAATCGCGGGCAGACTCCCAATGGGTCAGGAACAAAACCTGCGTATAAACAAATACCGGCAGCGAAAGTACGAAATTCGCCAGCAACGTCAGCAAGAACTGGTTGCGCCGGAAGACAACCGCCCCGGCCAGGAAAAAGACCATACCCGACAAAGTACTCACAATATTCGCTATTAAGAACAATCCGGTGATCCGGTCCGTAATCAAAATAACTTTTTCGTTCCACCATCGCCCCAACAAGTTGCAAACATTCTCGAAGCCCAACAAGCATGCCCACAACATATCATTCAAAACGGCGATAACAATCAAAGCGATCGGCACCGCGAGCAAGTTCAGCAGCAACGCGTACAGAAATTTCTCGCTTTTCGCCGCAGGAAGCATAAACGCCGCCGCCGCTTTTCCTCTTGAGAAATAGCGTTTGAAACTGCCCGACAAATTGAAATAGACGATAAAACCCATCGCCATAGCCACGCAAAAACGCGAAGCCACATATCCCACACCTCCGTCGCTGCCGCCGTCACCGAACCCGAATATCACCCCGACATTCCACAACATATACATCACCATGCAAAACACGACGAATCCGCCTAATTTGAGCAGCAATGTCCGCCGTTCGCCCCTGAGTTCGGCCCGCACTAACCGGCCGAAACGTTTCCAAGAAAATCGATCGTTCATAACCCGTTACCGTTTAAAAAGTTGTTTGATTGCCTCGCGGTTGGCGACGGCGGCATTGAAAAGCAATTCCATATCGAACGGCGATTCCGTACCCGAATCGTTGGGCCGCACACCCCAGCGACCATGTACCGTCTGCTCGGCATACAACGCCGGGTCGTTTTCGTCCAAGTGTACGAATTGCAGCTTGTCCGTGATTTCGCCCGTCGTGGCGTTCAGCAGGATTTCGCTCCCGTCGAGCACCACCACCGAATCGATCAACTGATCCAGGTCGCGCACCTGATGCGTGGAAATGACGATCGTCCGGTCGTCATCCGCCACCGATGCGATCACGCGCCGGAACGAGCTTTTCGACGGAATATCCAACCCGTTGGTCGGTTCGTCCATCAGCAGCAGCGGCGTGTTACAGGCAATGGCGAAAGCGATATAAGCCTTCTTTTTCTGTCCGAACGACATCCGGTCGAGATTCTGCGTCTCCGGCACCTCCAGCTCCTGCATCAAGGCCGACAGCTGTTTGCGCGAGAAGTCCGGATAAAAGCAGCCGTAAAACCGGGCATAATCGTCCATCGTCATGCGCGGCAGGTCGAACTCCTCCGGCAGCAAAAACACCCGGCTCAGGAACCCCGGCTCCCTTTTTTGCGGCGAACGATTCGAGACCGTTATCCCGCCGGCTTTAGGAAACAGCAGTCCCGCCATGAGTTTCAGCAGCGTGCTTTTTCCCGCCCCGTTCTTCCCGAGCAGCCCGTAAATCGCCCCCCGGCGCAATTCCAGATCGAGACCGTCGAACAGCCTGCCTCCCCGGTAGCCGAACGATACATGTTCAAATTTTATCATTGCGTTTAGATTTGGATTGTTGTGCCCTCTGATTTTGGATCACCACCCACCGGCCGAACGTCAGGCCGCAAAGTGTCCAAACTACCAATTTGACGACGATCGCCTCCCATTGCCAACTCAATTTTATGCCGAACCAGGGATCAAGACACGCATAATTGATAATCTCGGAAAGAATCATGCAAAAATAACCCCAACCCAACCCCCAGAACACCGTCCGACGTTCCCAATTCGTTTTGTTGAAGATTTTCACGGCTTAGTGTATTATTAAATTAGTACACTGCAAATGTAATCCACTTTTCGGAACCTGCCAATTTTCTCGAGAAAAAATTTATCTTTGTTTATTGGAATCATTAATCAATGATAGAGCCATGAAAAAGATGCTTTTTATCGCTTCGGCGCTCCTGCTCGGAGCGAGCGGCGCATGGGCGCAAGGATTTGACAACGGCAAACAGGTCCCTTATGTCGAAATCACCAGTTCGGCCGACACATCGGTGGCGCCCAACAAGTTCCGGATCTCGATCTCCATCTCCGAAGCGCCGACCAAAGGGAAGACGACGATCGGCGAACTGGAACGGTCGCTGGCCCGGGCGCTCGATGCGGCGGGGGTGGATATTAAGAAACAGCTGGTCATTACGGATCAGTCGAATGCCAGCGGGAAACGGAAAGACATTTACCAGTACAAGAATTACCTGCTGACCCTGACCGATCCGGCGATGGTGGAGGCGGTGTTCGACGAGTTGCAGGCCAATGGCATTTCCAATGCGTCGCTGACCCAAAGCACGCGGAGCGACTTGCGGGAGTTACAGGCATCGGTGCGGATCAAAGCCATGAAGAATGCACAGAACACGGCGTCGGAACTGGCGGCGGCCATCGGACAGCGGATCGGCAAGGCAATCTATATCCAGTCTTACTCGTCAGCGCCGGAAACTGGCATGGTGATGATCCGCGGATTATCGAGCAAGGCGGCGACGGGAAATGCCATTCAGGAAGACGCCCTATCGAACGTTAAGTTCAACGATGTACGGGTCAGTCAGAGTGTCACCGTTCGTTTCGTGCTGGAATAGCGGAGCGAGCGGTTCCGGGTGTGAACAAAATCGCGTTATTTTGTTGATAATTTAACAAAACGGCAGGATATACCTGCCGTTTTTCGTATCTTGCGAGCCGGCGAAGGTGTTAAGGAAAAATTTTTTCAAAACGAAAAAGATATGGTATTCGACATCGAGATGATCCGGCAGCGGTACGCCGCCATGACGCAAGCCGTGGAGCAAGTTCGTCGGGCGGCGGGCAGAGCGTTGACCTTGACTGAGAAAATACTGCTGTCTCATCTGTTCGACCGCCACCGGCAGCCGGTGTTCCGCCGGGGCGAAGACTACGTCACCTTCAGTCCGGATCGGGTCGCGATGCAGGACGCGACAGCGCAGATGGCCTTGCTTCAGTTTATGAATGCCGGGCGGGAGCGGGTGGCGGTGCCGACGACGGTGCATTGCGACCACCTGATTCTGGCCGATCGGGGGGCGGGCGCGGATTTGCCGGCGGCGGTGGAGACCAATCGCGAGGTGTACGACTTTTTGGCTTCGGTGTCGAACAAATACGGAATCGGCTTCTGGCGGCCGGGGGCGGGAATTATTCATCAGGTGGTATTAGAAAACTATGCCTTTCCGGGCGGGATGATGATCGGCACCGACTCCCACACGCCGAACGCGGGCGGATTGGGAATGATCGCTGTAGGGGTCGGCGGGGCCGATGCGGCGGATGTCATGTCGGGGATGGCGTGGGAGCTGAAGATGCCGCGCGTGATCGGCGTGCGGCTCACCGGACGACTGGGCGGGTGGGCTTCGCCGAAAGACGTGATTCTGAAGTTGGCCGGCATTCTGACGGTCAAAGGAGGGACGAATGCCGTGATCGAATACTTCGGGCCGGGGGCGGCGACGATCTCGGCGACCGGCAAGGCGACGATCTGCAACATGGGAGCGGAAGTGGGAGCGACGACCTCGCTCTTTCCTTACGATGCGAAGATCGCAGAATATCTGCGGGCGACCGGACGGGCGGAGGTGGCGGAATTAGCGGACGGAATCGCAGCGGAGTGCCTGCGGGCGGACGAGGCGGTGCTGGAACATCCGGAACGATATTACGACCGGGTGATCGAGATCGACCTCTCGACACTGGAACCGTATATCAACGGGCCGTTCACGCCGGACGCGGCGGCTCCGATCTCGGAGTTCGTGCGGATCGCCCGGGAAAAGGGGTATCCGGAGCGGATGGAGGTGGGATTGATCGGATCGTGCACCAACTCATCGTATGAAGACCTGACGCGGGCGGCATCGGTGGCTCGGCAGGCGGCGGACAAGGGGCTGAAGGTGCAGGCGCAGTTTATCGTGACGCCGGGTTCCGAGCAGGTGCGCTATACGGCGGAGCGGGATGGCGTGCTGCAGGATTTCGAGGCGATCGGCGGGGTGGTGATGGCCAATGCGTGCGGGGCGTGCATCGGGCAATGGAAACGCAATACGGATGACTCACGGCGGGCGAACTCGATCGTGACGAGTTTCAACCGCAACTTTGCGGCGCGGAACGACGGAAATCCGAATACGTACGCTTTCGTGGCTTCGCCGGAGCTGACCACGGCGCTGACCCTCGCGGGGCGGATCACGTTCAACCCGCTGACCGATACGCTGCTCAACGAACGGGGCGAGGCGGTCCGGTTAGATGCGCCGCAGGGGACGGAATTGCCGGCAGCGGGGTTTGCGGTGGACGATGCGGGCTATCAGGCGCCGGCGGCGGACGGCTCTTTGATCGAGGTGGTCATTGCGCCCGATTCGCAGCGGCTGCAGCGGCTGGAACCGTTCGCGGCGTGGGACGGAGCGGATTTCGAGGAGTTGCGCTTGCTCATCAAGACACAGGGAAAGTGTACGACGGATCATATTTCAATGGCGGGGCCGTGGCTGCGGTTCCGGGGGCACCTCGAAAACATCTCGGACAACTTGTTGATGGGGGCGACCAACGCTTTTGCGGCGAAGGGGCGCGAGGCGGTGAACTGCGTACTCAATCCGACCGTACCGGGGGGACGGACTTACGACCGGGTTTCGGCCGTGGCCAAGGATTACAAGGCGAAAGGGATAGGGAGTATCGTGGTGGCGCAGGAGAACTACGGCGAGGGCTCCTCGCGGGAACATGCGGCGATGGAGCCGCGGTTTTTGGGGGTGCGGGCGGTGCTGGCGCAGTCTTTCGCCCGGATCCACGAGACGAACCTCAAGAAACAGGGGGTGCTGGCGCTGACTTTCGCCGACCGGAACGACTGGGCGCGGGTGCGCGAAGACGACCGGATTTCGATACTCGGGCTGAAAGAGTTTGCGCCGGGACGGCCTCTGACGGTGGTGCTGCACCATACCGACGGCTCGACGGAGACTTTTGCGGCGAACCATACCTATAACTCTTTGCAAATCGAGTGGTTCCGGGCAGGGAGCGCACTCAATTTGATTCGCAAGAAAACGCTTTGAAAATGAATAAGATTACGATTAGTAACGGGGTACTACAAGTGCCTGACGTTCCAGTCATTCCTTTTATCGAGGGGGATGGGATCGGGGTGGATATTTGGCCGGCGACACGGCGGATCGTGGATGCAGCGGTGGCCCGGTGCTACGGCGGACGGCGGCGGATCGAGTGGCGCGAGGTGCTGGCCGGGCAAAAGGCGTTCGACCGGACGGGCGAATGGCTGCCGACGGAAACGCTGGAGGCTTTCCGCGAATACTTGGTGGGGATCAAGGGGCCGCTGACGACGCCGATCGGCGGCGGGATCCGGTCGCTCAACGTGGCGCTCAGGCAGGAGCTGGATTTGTACGTCTGCCAACGGCCGACCCGCTATTTTCAGGGGGTGGTGACGCCGCTCAAACGGCCGCAGGATGTCGATATGGTGATCTTTCGGGAAAATACGGAAGATATTTATGCCGGGATCGAGTGGCAGACGGGAACGCCGGAGGCGTTGAAACTGAGGGATTTTCTTATTAACGAGATGGGGGTGCGGAAAATTCGCTTCCCGGAAAGCTCGTCGTTCGGCATCAAACCCGTTTCGCGCGAGGGGACGGAGCGGCTGGTCAGGGCAGCGATCCGCTATGCGATCGACCACCGGCTGCCGTCCGTGACGCTGGTGCACAAGGGGAACATCATGAAGTTCACCGAGGGATCGTTCAAAAACTGGGGGTACGAGCTGGCGGAGCGGGAGTTCGGCGGACAGACTTTTACGTGGACGGAGTGGGAACGGATCAAAAAGGCGCAGGGCGAAGAGGCGGCGAATGCGGCGCAGGAGGCGGCTATAGCGGCGGGCAAAGTCATCATAAAAGATGCCATTGCGGACGCGTTCCTGCAGTGGACGCTCCTGAAACCGCGGGAATTTTCGGTCATCGCCACGCTGAACCTGAACGGAGACTACATTTCGGATCAATTGGCGGCAATGGTCGGCGGAATCGGGATCGCTCCGGGGGCCAATATCAACTACACGACGGGCCATGCGATTTTCGAGGCGACGCATGGCACGGCACCGATCCATGCGGGGAAGAACCGGGCCAATCCGTGTTCACTGCTGCTTTCGGCGGTGATGATGCTCCAGTACATGGGGTGGCAGGAGGCGGGGGATGCCATTGTCAGGGCTATGGAAGCCGCTTTCCTCGAAGGGAAAGCGACCTACGACCTCGTCCGCTTCATGGAAGGCGGGACGAAGCTCTCGACCAGCGAATTCGCCGACCTGCTGATTTCGACCCTCACTACCCACTAACTCCTAAAAGCGACATGAACAAAGACTATCTGATATACAAGCTCTCGGAAACGATCAAGGAGACTTCGCGGATCGAGAACGACCTCTTCAAATGCTACGGGGTGAAGCGGGGGTTGCGGAATGAGGATCACTCGGGGGTATTGGTGGGGCTGACCAATATCGGCGACGTGGTGGGGTACGAACGGCTGCCGGATGGGAGCGGTTTGAAAGCGATTCCGGGAAAGCTGCTCTACCGGGGGATCGAGGTGTCGGACTTGGTGCACGGGGTGCAGGCCGAGAATCGGTTGGGGTACGAGGAGACGGCGTTCCTCCTTTTGTCGGGCTACCTGCCCGATCGGGAGGAACTCGAAACCTTCACCAACCTGCTGAACGAACAGATGGCACTCCGGCATGCGACCAAGATGAACATCCTGCAACTCTACGGGAACGACATCATGAACATCCTGGCGCGGTCGGTGCTGGTGCTCTATGCGTTCGACGAACATGCCGACGATACGTCGCGGGACAATTTAGTGCGGCAGTCGGTGGATTTGATCGCCAAGTTTCCGTCGATCATCGCTTATGCCTACCATACGATGAACCACAACAAAAACAGCGGTTCGCTGCACATCCGGATTCCGAAGCCGGGATTTTCGCTGGCCGAAAACTTCATCTACATGATGAAGGGGTCGAAAGGATACACGCCGTTGGATGTCAAGGTGTTGGATTTGTGCCTGATTCTCCATGCGGAGCATGGCGGGGGGAACAATTCGACTTTCACGACAAGGGTGACCAGTTCGTCGGGGACGGACACCTATTCGTCGATCGCGGCAGCCATCGGGTCGCTGAAAGGGCCGTTGCACGGGGGGGCGAACCTTCAGGTAATCGATATGTTCGCTCATCTTCG
>NZ_CANQYJ010000027.1 GCF_947628055.1 uncultured Rikenella sp. | reverse complement strand
CCAAATACATTGATAAGGAGAAGCAAATCCTGTTTCCTGAATACGTGGGGCGTTGTGACCACGAGCAGAAATGCGGTTATCACTTCACACCTCGTGATTACTTTGAACAAAACCCGGCAGAAAAAGAAAGGTTTGCAGAGAATAGTTTCCGGAGTTATGCCCCTATTAAGGAAGCGCAACCGATAGCTACCTCTTACATTGATTTGGAGATAGTCAACCAATCATTACGTGGTTATCCATCCAATAAGCTGTTTCAATTTCTATCGGCTCAATTCGGAGAGACGGAAACATTGAAGCTCATGAAAAGATACAAGGTCGGCACATCCAAGTATTGGGACGGGGCAACCGTATTCTGGCAAACGGACAATCAGAATAAAGTCCGCACAGGTAAGATAATGCTTTACAATTCCGAAACAGGTAAGCGGATAAAAGAACCATACAATCATGTTACGTGGGTACACTCCGTCCTGCACAAGGGAGATTACAATCTGAAGCAGTGCTTCTTCGGTGAACATCTGCTTTCCGAGGATAAGAGCCGCCCTGTTGCACTGGTCGAAAGCGAGAAAACGGCAATCATCGCTTCCTACTATCTGCCGCAATACCTATGGATAGCATCAGGCGGAAAGAACGGTTGCTTCAATGCCAACAGCCTATCCGTTCTGACAGGAAGAAGCGTTGTGTTATTCCCTGATTTGGGAGCGACTGGCTATTGGCAGAGCAAAATCAGTCTGATGAAAAGCTGCGGAATTGAGGTGCAAATGTTCGATTATCTGGAAACAAGCGCTACCGAAAACGAACGAAAAGAGGGGTACGACATAGCCGATTATCTGCTCAAGGTAAAACCTGACGAGGCTACCTTACAACAGATGATGAGGAAGAATCCGGTCTTGAAAACACTGATAGAGACATTCGACTTAAAGCTCATCAGCATACAACAAAACTCTGCGCAACCCAAGTTTTCACCGCCTAAAAAACGAGGATTCAGACTTTAGAATACAGGGAGAGAAATCGAGACTTTTTTACTGTAGCAAGTTAATGTCGGTGTATTACATTTCCCGACCACTTGCTCCTCAAAAAGTCTGAGGAGACAGCTCCCGATGGTCACAAATTATTCACTAAAAACAGATTCAAATGGAAAAGAAATATATAGTAACCCTCCGCTTGTCATACAAGCAGCACGCATGGCTTGGTGCGCTTTGCAGACGGAGCAAACAGACTCAAAGCGAAGTCATCCGCTCGCTCATTGAAAACGGTTCGGTACGTGAACGAATCACGCAAGAGCATATCCACATCATCCGTCAACTGGTTGGAGAAAGCACTAACCTTAACCAGTTGGCGAAGCAGGCAAACACTTACGGATTTTTTGCTGTTGCCAAAAGATGCGAAGAGATGGCAGAGCGTATTAACCAACTAATAAAACAATTGAAAAATGATAGGTAAGCAAACGAAAGGAACTTCGTTTAATGGGTGCGTCCGCTATGTCCTCAAAGAGGAAAAATCGAAACTACTGGAAGCTGTCGGAGTAGAAGGCACACCCGAGCAAATGGTAGAGCAATTTGAGTTACAATCCTTGCTCAACGACAAGGTAAAGAATGTTGTCGGGCACACCTCACTCAACTTCTCTCCCGAAGATGGCGAACGCTTGAAACACGATGATGCACTGATGTTGCAAATCGCACATGACTATATGAAGCTGATGGGGATTCAAAACACGCAATACATCGTTGCCCGGCACATCGACCGTGAACATCCGCATTGCCACATCGTCTTTAACCGAGTGGACAATGACGGCAAGACGATTAGCGACAAGAACGATTTCCGCAGGAATGAGAAAGTCTGCAAGATGCTGACAGCTAAATATCGCTTGCACTTTGCCAATGGTAAAGACCATATTAAGGAGGAACGGCTGCGCCCCTATGACCGGGCAAAGCATGAGATATATAAGGCGTTGAAAGAGGAACTGCCCAAAGCTCAAAATTGGGGTGAATTGAAAGATGCTCTTGCTGACAGAGCCATTGATATGAAATTCAAGATCAGCCGAACTACAAGAGAAATACAGGGCGTCAAGTTTGAGTACAACGGCTTTTCTTTCTCCGGTTCAAAGGTCAGCAGGGAGTTCAGCTATCTGAATATCGACAGCCGATTAGAAAAGAATGCTTGCGCATCCTTGTTTGAATCTTCCAACCAGGAACCCGGACATAAGGAGGACGAAGTGCAACAAAGTGTTTCCCATTCCGACTTTAGTTCCGGTATCAGTCTTGGTCTGCTAAACGGCAACTCATCTTACGATGCCACTGCCGCAGATGAAGTTGAGTTCAATCGCCTGATGAAAAAGAAAAAAGCTAAGCGCAAGCGAGGCTTCCATCTATAATTCACTATTTATCAACTTTTAAAACCTAATTATTTATGGAACAAAACGATTTAATTCTTGATTTCAATCTCTACTTGTGTGAGAAGTTCGGCTACAGAAACAGTTGTAGCGTGATGCAAAATGCCAACGGCTTTTGTGTAAACATCAGTGAGCGTGATTTAGACTGCTACATTCGCTTTTGGGCATACAGCAATGGTGTGGGTAATTTCCCAGACTGGTCCATCATCATCGTGCGCAGTAACTTCAAGAAAGACCAAGAAGAAAGCCTGAAAGACTTGGCTCGTTTCTTCAAGGAGTATATGCCACGTTACGGTTACAAATACCTCTGCACCGAAGGCGACGACTACAAGTATTATCAGACACTTGGCTTGAAACTTATCCATCGAGGACTTTTCGGACAAGATAATTATGGATTGCCGATGAAAGATTTGAATGTTTGATACATTGTTTAGAGTTAAGGAGGGGATTTTTCCTCTCCTTTTCTTTTTTGACATAGCATAATATTTTATATCTTTGCAAACAGAAAAACAATAAATATATGAATGCAATAGACATACTTGAACAGCAACAAGCTAATGAAGTTTTAAGATTAGAGATTGCATATTCCAACCTCTATAAGGCGTATGTACTGGGAGATAGAAATGAAATGATAAATCAATATATTGCCACTGGTCATATAGGCATTCCCAATTTTGCGAACTCAGTGCAAAGTAAGACGAAGCAAGAAATGTTATCAAATGGAATTTTGCCTGACATATTACCTACTGCTATCGGCAGCATCAAAGATGAAACATTATTGCGAATGAATATTATGGATTGCTTGAATGCTTTGCAAGATGAGATTAAAATTCGGAACATATATCAAACTCATTACACCTACGCACAATACATTCTTAATCGTCCCTTTCATACATTTAGACAAGACGAAATCTTATATCAGAATCCGCAGGGACAGCAACTTAAAGTTGCTGATATGCTCGCCGTGTGTAAATATGCTATAAACATTGCGGGAACAATTGCACCAGATAATGAAAATTTTGCAAAAGCTAATGCAGCGATTACCACCCTACAGGGAATAGATGCGATTCTCAACAACAAGCCAGAGGATAAGCCCGTCAATAAGATGCTACATTTGGCAACAAGTTTCATTTCCTCTGTAGTGAAATCATCTATCAAAAATGACGAAGCCAAACGTGAAGTTACCATAACTGCATTAATGGTTGATTTGGCTATAGATTTCTTCTGTAAAAAATAAAACGATGGATAAACCTATGAATCGGATAAAAGAGGTGCTTGAAGAAAGAGGAATCAAGCAAACTTGGCTGGCTGAGAAACTTGGCAAAAGTTTCTGTATAGTCAATGCTTATGTATGCAATAGACGACAACCAAGTTTGGAAGTGCTTTTTGAAATTGCTGACATATTGAATATTGATGTGAAAGAATTAATAAAAGACAGATGAATAGTATGAAGAGGCAAGAAGAACAAACCCAAAATATCTGTCTTTTAAAAAAAGATGGATTTACACTTTATTTAGTGAAAAAAGGGGATTCATTCACTGATATAAAGAATGGAGACGTTTCCATACTTCCAGAGGAGCTTATAGCCAAACGCCAAAACGGAGGCAATATCTCGACAGATATAGAAAACTACGCCCACAAATTAAAGCGTCAAGAATATGGCAGGAGGTTAAATTACCAAATTGAGAATCTCTTGTTTCTTACTGGTGCAGGTTCTTCTTACCTTTTTGGGGAGAATGGCAAGAAAGGCAAACTTATGTGTGATTTATGGGACGATGCTGTAACTTTACTTGGAGGAAAGCAAAATATGGATGCCTTTTGCGAAAAAGTCAGATATACTGACAAAGACGAGAAAAATGAATATAGGAAAAACCTAGAAAAAGTCCTTTCATTAGCAGAAAAAGCAAAAGATTATATCACAGAACCGATTTTCAAGACAGATAAAGATGAAGAATGGAATATTACATATACTATTAGCAAAATAAAGAAGATGATTAAAGAGAATTGCAATCTGCAAATAATATCTTCTGAATCATCTAGTGTGCATGAAAAATTTCTTAATAAGATTACTAAACGAAAAAGTTCTATTGCAAGGGTAAAGTTATTTACCTTAAACTATGATACCCTATTTGAGCAAGCTGCACGAAAAGGGAATTATACAGTAATCGACGGATTTTCTTTTTCCGTTCCAAGAATTTTTAGTGGACGGCATTTCGATTACGACATTGTAATACGTGACGGAAGTAGAATCAAGAATGAAGATAATTTCGTTCCACGAGTATTTCATCTATACAAGCCACATGGTTCGGTAGATTGGGAAAAATGTGGAAACAATGTCTTTCAAAAAAATGCAGACGACATTACTGTAGAAAATTCATTAATGATTTTTCCGCAAGAAAATAAATATGAACATTCTTACGAACAACCATTTTTTGAAATGATGACGCGTTTCCAAGCTGCGTTGCGTATGAAAAATACTACATTGGTTGTTATAGGATTTAGCTTTGGCGATAAGCACATATTATCCATGATAAACGAGGCTTTGGAACAAAATCCAAGTTTTCAACTTATCATTGTGAACTACAGGGACACAGGTATCTCAGAAAGCGACATGTTCTATAAAGAAGCTGAAGAAAGAGGTAATATGATGATGGTCAATGAAACTTTTACTGAATTTGTTGACGCTTATCCAAACATCAAAATATATGACCAATCCGATGAATATCGTTTAGTGAAAATTGTCAATGAAGGGAACTAATTATAATCCATTTGTAAACGAGCACTTTATTGGTTTTATCAATCAAGTAACTCCACAAGGAGTGAAGGTACATTTCCCTTCCTCCGCTTTATTACAACCTTTTTTCAAGTATGGTGAACTATATCATGGTGGTTTAGTAGGCAACTATGTAGTAATAGAAGGGCATCAAATGGGATTCTTAGGAAAAATACAAGGCATAGAATTACCTGAAAAAGAGCGTTTGGAACTAAGTGAAAAGTCTTTTGAAACTAATGAAATGCACCCCATAGGATATATTGAAATTCTATTGTCTTTTAGTTTTGAAAATCCAGAAGAAATACAGCGTGGACTTAACACACTACCTCCAATTGGAGCTAAAGTATTTGTTTGCGCTTCTTACTTCATACAAAGTTTCTTTAAACGATTCGGCGTAAAAAAAGAAAATACTGCCCCATGCCTTATGAAACTTGGTGTATTGACACAAGATAAAACAACTCCTGTGGAAATCTCTTTGGACGCTTTGTTTGGTCGCCATTGTGCTATTGTTGGAACTACAGGAGGAGGCAAAAGTTATACAACAAGTAAATTACTTGAAGGAATTTCAAATGCCAAGGCTAAAGCTATTATCATAGATCCTACTGGAGAATATTCAGGTTTTGATTCTAAAGATTATGTAGAAAGCGCTATTATAAATAAAGATAGCTACTTTCATTATTCCCGTTTATCCGTTGGAGATTGGTTCGCATTGTTCAGACCTGCGGGACAAGTACAACAGCCCAAATTATTAGATGCGATAAAATCACTTAAATTGGCAAAGTGTTTAGAGGAAAACGAAAAATTACCAGAAGATGGAAAATTTCATCATCCTAAGTTTACAGATAAATTCATAACGTGTGTAGGCGGTATAATTAGAAAAAAATGTCATTATAAAGATGCTTTTAGACATTTTGAAACGAAATATATGGCAGAAATAGAGGAAGATAATTCTGAATTTGATTTAACAAAACTTGTAATCCAATTAAAGGAGGAAGCCATATATGAAAGTAATGGCAGTAATGTTGAAATGTGGGGAGATGTTGACAAAAGGACAAGTGACAACATCGCTAGTCTAATTATTCGTATATATAGTAAGGTTTCAGACAAAGCATTTAAGCAAATATTTGGCATAGGAAAAGAGCCTAAAAAAGATTTGTGTGAAACAATTGAATCTTTTATAAGCAACAAGTCAAGACACATTCTACGTATCGGTTTTGAAGATGTTCCCTATGACTTTCAAACAAGAGAGATATTAGCTAATGCCATAGCTAAATTCTTACTTAACAAAGCAAGAAAAGGAGATTTCAAGACACAACCTATTGTGTTCTTTGCAGATGAAGCGCACCAATTTCTGAACAAAGAAGTTAAAGATGAATATTTTCAATCTATGCGTTTGGATTCTTTCGATTCCATAGCGAAGGAATGTAGAAAATATGGCTTATTCCTTTGCTTGGCAACACAAATGCCAAGAGATATTCCATTGGGTACTTTAAGCCAAATGGGTACTTTTTTAGTTCATCGATTAATAAACTATAAAGACAAAGAAGCAGTAGAAAGTGCTTGTTCCGCTGCAAATAAATCAACATTGGCATATTTACCAGTATTAGGTGCAGGAGAGGCTATACTTATGGGAGTAGATTTTCCAATGCCCGTAATGCTAAAAGTCGATTTACCACAGACTGAACCTAATTCGCATACGCCACAATTTAAGAGATTGTAAAAAAGTAGAAACAAAATTAGCATAAGAACAATATGATTACAGGCGATATAAAGCAAAAGGTGGATGAAGTATGGCAGACATTTTGGAATAATGGCTTCACCCAACCATCGGCAATCTTTGAACAGATAACCTATCTGCTCTTTATGAAGATGCTTGATGACAAGCAACGTGAAAAAGAAGCGATAGCCAACCTTACGGGCGATGTTTTACTTAATCCTACATTCCCTGATGGTGTGTGGCACAATCCATCCACTAACCAAGATGTGCCCTACAATGAAATGCGTTGGCACGTGTTCAAAGAAATGGAACCGACAAAAATGTTGGATAGGGTGCGCAACGATGTGTTTATCTTTTTGCGTTATGTGGGGAAAGAAGGCTCGGCTTATCGGAAGGCTATGGAAGACACTGTTTTTCAGATTACCAATGCTCGCCTGTTATCTCGTGTTATTGAAGGTATTGAAAAAATTACGTCCGATGGAGCTGACATGATGGGCGATGTGTATGAATATATGCTCGGCATTATGGCGGCATCAGGTACTAACGGACAATTCCGTACCCCTCGCCATATCATCCGCATGATGGTGGAACTGATGCAACCCACTCTTGACGATACTATCTGCGACCCGGCTATGGGTTCTGCCGGTTTCATTATGGAAGCAGCCAAATACATCGCTGAGCATCAAAGTGATGAGTTGCTGAACATCGAGGTAATGAAACGATTCCGAAGCGAAATCTTTCATGGTTCTGATTCCGATGCATCCATGCTCCGTATTGGCTGTATGAACATGATGCTTCACGATGTAGATGAACCTAATCTATACTATTGTAATTCTTTGTCTGATGACAACAACGATACAAACCGCTATACACTTTGTTTGGCTAATCCTCCATTTGCAGGCAGCCTTGATACCGATGATATAGCGCATACACTGAAAGCGGCTGTCAAAACCAAGAAGACCGAACTGTTGTTTCTTGCCTTGATGATGCGAATGCTTCAGACTGGCGGACGGTGTGCATCCGTAGTGCCGGATACGGTTCTCACAGGAGATGCACAAGCCTATAAGACGATACGCTCCGCATTAGTAGATAATCATTGTTTGCGAGCTGTCATTACCATGCCCTCCGGCGTATTCCAGCCTTACAGCGGTGTATCTACAGCCATTATCATCTTTACCAAAACAGGCACAGGCGGCACGGATAAAGTATGGTTCTATGATATGCGTGCAGATGGATACTCGCTCACCACACAGCGCACCCCTACTCCCGGGCAAAATGATATTCTTGATATTATCTCCCGTTTCCATAATCTTGAAGCGGAAGCTGACCGCAGTCGAAAAGAGCAATCGTTTTTTGTCACCGCCGATGAAATACGAGCGAATGGTTACGACCTTAGTTATAAGCGTTATCACGAAGTGGAACATAAAAAAGTGCAGTATGAAGCTCCGGAGGTTATTATTGCTCGCATAGAGGAAAGACAGAAGGCTATTGATGTAGCCTTTGCCGAGTTTAAGAAACTGCTAAATTCGTAAGAGTATGAAAGTGGATAAATCGAAATGGGAGCAGAATTTTATATCTGATTGCATTAAAACCGTTAAGGTTAAAGGTGCTATTCAGAAAAAAGATTACCAACAATATGGTAAATACCCAATAATCTCACAAGAGAAAGATTTCATTTCAGGATATTGTGATTCTATTGAAAATCTCAATTCTATTGGTGAGGTGGTAATATTTGGAGACCATACTCGTGTTCTGAAATTCGTCGATTTTGATTTTTGTGTAGGTGCAGATGGTGTTAAAGTCATCCGGCCGAGTTTAGATATTAGTGCTAAGTATCTATTTTATTTTCTTACATGGGCGGATATTCCAAATAATGGATATTCTCGACATTTTAAGTTTCTCAAAGAACTGAGCATTTCTTACCCTCCTATTCCTATTCAGCAAGTAATAGCGGAAGAGTTGGATGCTGTGCAAGGAATGATTGACGGGTACATGAATCAGATTGCAGACCTTGATGTCCTCGCACAATCCATTTTCCTTGATACTTTCGGTAATGTCGCTACTAATGATAAACATTGGGATCTTATACCAATGGGGCAACTTGGAGACTTAAAAAATGGGCTAAACTACAGTAAAGGAGAGAGAGGAAAATCCGTTAAAATAATAGGTGTTGGGGATTTTCAAAGCATCAAAAGTATTTCCTCTTTTGATAATATATGCTCAATTGAAGTTAAAAACATTTCGCAAGAATATCTACTTCATAATGGAGATATAGTATTTGTGCGTTCAAATGGTAACAAGAATTTAGTTGGTAGATGTCTTGATGTTTATCCTAACGGGATAGAAGTAACTTTCAGCGGTTTCTGTATTAGATTTAGAAAATCTGTTGAAATCATAAAAAATAAGTATTTGATTGCTCTATTAACAGAAGCGGGATTTAAGAAAGCACATATCTTAAAATCTAACGGCATTGGAATTCAAAATATAAACCAAAAGTTATTAGCCAATATTCCAATACCAGTTCCCCCTATCTCCCTACAGCAACACTTCGCCACACAAGTAGAAGCAATTGAAAAGCAAAAAGAGCTACTTCGTCAGCAATTAACCGATGTCGAAACCCTGATGGCTGAGCGAATGCAGTATTATTTCTCTTAAAAACAACAAAGCGATGAAAGAGATAGATAAGAACCTAATAGATCCCATTCACCGATATACCGTTTCGGGGATTGAGCAGCAGGTGGATTATGAGAAATTCTACCTGTATTCATTGATTACCCATTCAACTGCTATTGAAGGTTCGACCGTCACAGAAGTAGAAAACCAACTACTGTTCGACGAAGGAATTGCAGCCAAAGGAAGAAGCCTCACTGAGCAAATGATGAATGTGGACCTGAAAAACGCATACCTTTATGGTTTTGACCGGGCAAAAATCGGGCAAACCTATACGGTTGAACTCTTATGCGAACTATCTGCCAAAGTCATGCGGCGTACCGGTACGGAATGTTCCACATTAGGCGGAACGTTCGATTCTTCCAAAGGAGACTTACGCCTTTGCAATGTGAGTGCAGGTATCGGAGGACGGAGTTATTTGGCTTTTCAAAAAGTACCCAAGGCTACCGCAGACTTCTGTGCGTGGCTGAATGAAGCATTGTCTTCCATCGACAAAAACGACATAGCAGCCTGTTACCGTTTGAGCTTTGAAGCCCATTTTCGTTTGGTAACCATTCATCCGTGGGTGGACGGCAATGGCCGTACCACACGATTGCTGATGAACATGGTGCAACGGCAGTTGGGGCTTATCCCGTCCATTGTTACGAAAGAAGCCAAAGGAGAATACATACAGGCCCTAATAGACAGACGTGAGCATGAAGACAGTACCATTATTCAAGATGTAATGATGGCACAACATATTGCTAATTTGGAGAGTCGCATTTTACAGTATCAAAAGACAGTCGATGATACTGTAAATGATACTACAAGTGATACTGTAAAACCAAACGATACCACTTCTCGGCTTATCGCAGCCATTAAAGAGCATCCGGAATACACCTACGATGAATACGCACAAGTGCTGCACATCGGTCGTGCTACTGTTGCCCGACATATCAAAAAGTTGAATGGAACAGTCATTCAGCGCATTGGTTCAGATAAAGACGGACATTGGGAATTTATAAAATGATTGAGCCATGAGAAACTTCGACATCATAAAAGATATTGACGGACTGGAAACAATCTATCGTTATTGTGCCACAGCCGAGGATTTTCAAGTAAACAATCCGGTGGTATCAGCCGGACAGTCTCGTCTTGCGTTGGAGACAATGGTAAAAACCGTTTATCGCTTGAAAGGATGGCAAATAGGAGAACGCGCCTCATTGCTTTCGCTTACTACCGACGAACGCTTTACGGCATTCATAAACAGCGAAGACCTGATGAAGCGCATCCATTATGTGCGCAAGATAGGAAACAATGCAGCACACGCCAACGACGGATTTGTGGGGCGCAGAGTGTCTTTCTTTGCCGTACTGAACCTTTATTACATCATCGGTTCTATCCTATTAACTTGGCAGGTGATTGATACCTTACCCGATTTTGATAAAGAACTGATTCCTCAATCCCTTCAGTCGAACAATCTTGCCATTGTTCCTCAAACAGACCAAGCGCATGCAGCTACTACACAAGCTGCCGACACCGCCGCACAAGCAGTGGAAGAAAGCTCCGATGCGCAGCCTACAACAGTGGAAGCCCACCCCATTGTAAACGACCTCTCGGAGGCGGAAACCCGAAAATTGTATATTGACCTGTTGCTTCACGAAGCAGGGTGGAAAGTATCCAAACATGAGGGCGAAATTATCCCCCGTCAAGCCGGAATAGAGATTGAAGTGCAAGGTATGCCCAATGGGAGTGGTGTGGGATATGCGGACTATGTATTGTTTGATGCAGACGGAACGCCACTGGCTGTAGTGGAGGCAAAGCGTACCAGCGTTGATGCGGCAGTGGGTCGTCACCAAGCGGAATTGTATGCCGATTGCTTGACTACGCGCTACGCTTGCCCTCGCCCTGTGATATATTACACCAATGGTTTTGAGACAAATGTGATAGACGGTTTAGGCTATCCGTCGCGCAAAGTGATGGGATTCCATACCATTAACGAGTTGCGCAGGATGATTTCACAACGTGGTCGCAACGATATTACCGATTTGCAAATTTCGGACAATATAACCAATCGCAACTACCAGAAGCGAGTGATTGAATCGGTCTGCAAGCATTATAATGACAAGCACCGCCGTGCCTTGCTGGTGATGGCTACCGGCACTGGGAAGACACGTGTCAGTATTTCGCTTGTAGATGTGCTGGTGCGGAACAACTGGGTGAAGAATGTGCTGTTCCTTGCCGACCGCATTGAACTGGTCAATCAGGCACAAAAGAATTATGCCAAGTTATTGCCCGATATGACGGTCAGTTCCTTGCGTGACAGTGATGTGGATATATCGGCACGCATCCTGTTCTCCACCTATCAGACCATGATAGGACATCTGGACAAGGATGCCAAGACATTCTCCATTGGAAGATTCGACCTTATCATCATTGACGAGGCTCATCGCAGTGTGTTTGGCAAATATGGAGCAATCTTTGATTATTTCGATGGGCTACTCTTAGGATTGACGGCAACACCACGTAATGAGGTTGACCGCTCCACATACGACCTTTTCGGCATGGAGCAAGGCGAGCCGACCGACAGCTACGAATATGACGAAGCGGTAACCGATGGCTATCTGAACCCATTCAGGGCAATAAAAGACAACTCAAAGATTCTGACCGAAGGGATCAATCCCGACCAGCTTACCCCGGAAGAACGGGAGCAGTTGGAAGAGATTTTCGAGTACGAGAAAGTGATGGCTGGTTTAGACCCGGGAGACCCTTATAGTCGTGTAATCAGTGCCGCTGAAATATTCAAATACATATTCAACGTTGATACTGTTGACCATGTGCTGAACAGATTGATGAATGAGGGCATCCGTGTGAAAGACGGCACTATGATTGGCAAAACCATCATATTCGCCTATAACCACAAGCACGCTGTATTCATAGCCGAACGGTTTGCTACCCTTTACCCCGACTTAGGACCCGATTTCTGCCGGGTAATTGACAATTACGAGAAATATTCATCCGACCTGATTGTCAAGTTTACCGATGCAGAAAAGCAACCTCAAATTGCCGTATCAGTAGATATGCTTGATACAGGAATAGATGTGCCTGAAATTGTAAACCTTGTTTTCTTCAAGCCAATCCATTCCAAGATAAAGTTCTGGCAGATGATAGGCAGAGGTACACGCCTGTGCGAAAACATGTTTGGCGAAGGACTGCACAAGAAGGAGTTCTTGATATTCGACTTCTATCGGAATTTTGAATATTTCGAGATGAACCCCGAAGGTGCCAATCCCACTAAGTCACAATCTATCGTAAGCATGCTCTTCAATCTGCGCACGGATATTAAATTCGCCTTGCAAGACGGCAAGTATCAAAGTATGGAGGAAGCAAAGGCTTTTCACGACAGCCTTGCCGACATCTTACGCAAGCAAATAGCCGACCTGAACAGAAACCGGATAGATGTGCGCCTTCAACTGAAAGCAGTCGAAACATACGCTAATTCTGAAGCCATAGCCTGTTTGACTCTTGGCGATGTGATGGCTATGAAAAGCAATATCTCGCCGTTGCTTAAGAACGCTACCACCGACACGGCAGCACTGAAGTTTGATGCGCTTGTACTTAAATCCCAACTTGCATTAGTAGATGAAACGGTTAGTTCAACCTCATCCGAGCGGAAAATAATGGACATAGCCAGTTATCTCAAAGAGAAAAAAGCCACCATTCCTCAAGTGATGGCTAAGATGGATGTACTGAACGAGGTGGTGTCTACTCATTTCTGGGAATCAAAAAGTTTGGACTCGCTCGAACGAATCAGATTGGAACTTCGGGAGCTTATCCAATACTTGGATGGCGGTACGGCAGGGCAAACCTTTACCATCAATGTAACTGACACATTTGAAGAAGACAACTCAGGTGTCAATGTAACCCCTATTCGTACCTACCGCCGCAGGGTGGAAGATTATCTCAAAGAACATCTGTCAGACGATGACGCTTTGCAGAAAATATACCACCTTGAACCTCTCTCCGAACAAGACATCATCCGATTGGAACAGATTTTCTGGGAAGGACTGGGTTCAAAAGAAGAATTTGAGGCACAAACAAGGACAAAACCCTATCAGCATAACGTAGCCGCTTTCATTCGTTCCATCATTGGTGTGGAACAGGATGTGGCATTAGAGAAATATCGTGCATTGATTCATGGTGCGGAACTGACCCGCATGCAAGAGGAATATCTGCGCACGCTCATCCGCTATGTGTGCGAAAACGGGGATATTGCCACCGTTGTATTGCAACAACCGCCCTTCAATAAGTTTACTACAATCTTCCGTGATAGCCCCAAATCACTTATTGATTATGTAAAACTTATCAGTCAGGTTATTGCGGCGTAAATAAGTAACAAATACAAATACAGGATATGGAGTCAGAAACAAAAAAAGCATTTATATCTTATGCTTGGGACAATGAAGTACATAAAGAATGGGTACTAAAACTTGCATCTGATTTAAGGAGGCACGGAGTTGATGTGATATTGGATCAATGGGATGCAAGGTTAGGAAATGACCTTTCATTCTTTATGGAACAGGGACTTACATCCTCTCATTTTGTTTTATGCGTGTGCAGCGACAAATACATAGAAAAAGCTAACGGAGGAATTGGAGGGGCTGGATATGAAAAACGAATTTTGGCTGCAGAGATGATGAATGGTAGTAATAAACGGTTTATCATCCCAATAATCAAAAGAAACAGCGGGGTGAATAAACTTCCAATATTTCTCTCTGGATTAAAATATGTCGATTTCGACAATGGTAGGTATTTTAATAACTATTATGAACTTCTTGAGCGTATTTATGATGAAGATGTAAAGAAAAAGCCACTGCTTGGATGTAATCCTTTTACCTCAACAACTCTATCGGATCAGATAACAACAAAGCTGAATATAGAGAAAGTAGAGTTTCAGAACCCTGTCCTTGAAGGAAAGGTATCCTTTGACTATAAAAGGAATAGTGGTTCATATACCATAGGTGTAGGTGATTATATGTTTGTTACTCGTTGGAGTGAATGTGGTAATGATTCTATTTATTGCTATAGAGACGATGTATTTAGGTTAGGATATAATCCCACATACAAAGAATTTCCATCTCCCAATGAGTTTCTCAATTTTGACTTTAGTTCACGGGTTAAGTCTGCACATATTGGAGAAACTTTATTATTGGAGAATCACAATCATAAATTTGCAGCACTTAGAATTACAAAAGTTGTTAGAAAAAATGAGGACATAGACCATTTGTTAGAATTTGAATACAAGATATACCAGGATATAGAAAACGAATGAGCTAAAACGGGTAATTTTATACAGTATGTTGCAAAAAAAGAATAATATATTTGGCTGACATATAATTTTAAGATGACAAACTTCGACGAATACATCCAGCAAGGTGAGCCGCAAAAGCGTGAAAAAGGCTATGCTTGGCAAACGGCAATAGGACTTCAGGCTGTAGATGGCTTGAAGCCATCGGATTATCTGATTGAGACCGCTCGTAAGCACATTGAGGGAGACATAACCATTGATGAGGTACAGCAACTTATCAAGAGTTACTATGACTCAAAAGACATTCGCACAGAAAAGGATAACGAAACAGAGGAAGCAGATAAAGTTTCCGCTAATATAACCAAGCTATTGAATGAGCGTTCGTTTGCTTTTACCGTAGCCGGATTAACCGCCATTCATCGACGGATATTTGATGGTGTATTCAAATTTGCCGGACAAATCAGAGATTACAATATCACCAAAAAAGAATGGGTACTTCGTGGTGATACCGTATTCTATGTATCTGCTCCCGACATTCGCAGAGCCATAGAATATGACCTTGAACAAGAAAAGGCTTTTGATTATACTGGATTGGATATCAATCAAATTGCCAGCCATATCAGCCAATTCGTATCTGGGTTATGGCAAATTCATCCGTTTGGTGAAGGTAATACCCGAACAACAGCAGTGTTTACCATTCAATATTTACGTTCGATGGGATTCAATGTTGAAAATGACCTTTTCGCCAATCATTCTTGGTATTTCCGTAATGCTTTGGTCAGAGCCAACTATCAAAACATACAAAAAGGCATCAGGAGAGAGCCTGTGTATTTGGAGCGATTCTTTCGTAACCTATTGATGGGAGAAAACAATGAATTGAAGAATCGTTTCATGTTAGTCAATGCACCGGAAAGTATGGTTGCCTCTACCCCGACAAGTACCCCGACAAGTACCCCGACAAGCTCGGATAATCCATTGCAGATAGATAACGAAAATATCATCCGTTTAATAAAGGCTATTGCAGACAACAAATTATCCGTCAAAGAAATGATGACTGCCATAGGATTAAAGAACCGTGAGAATTTCATGGAATACTCACTCAATCCTGCCATTAAAGGGGGATTCGTTTCTATGCTCTACCCTGATAAGCCTCGCCATCCTCGTCAGAAATACCTACTGACGGTAAAAGGATTGACTGTCTATAATTCAACTAATGCGACAATGTGATGGAAGAAAACAATATATCCCCTTTCCAATCCGACTTTGAACAGATTAAAAGGCTGGACAAAAACGGTATAGAGTATTGGACTTCTCGTGAGTTATGTACTGCGTTAGGTTATAGTACCTATCAAAAATTTACCCGTATTATAAACAAAGCCATTGCGATAGCCAATAATAAGAGGCTTTGTATAGCAGAGCATTTTAACCTTATGGTTGAAATGGCTAAGTTAGGTTCCGGTGCATTCCGCAAAGTGGAGAATATTCATCTATCACGCATGGCTTGTCTGATAATAGCGGAAAATGCTGATGGAAAGAAACCGCAAGTACAAATGGCGAGGGAATATTTCAAACAGGAAATATCAGCCTCCGAATTTGTTGGCAATAGCTTATCTTCCAGCATTTTATTATACAAAACCAAACAAGGAGAAACGCGTATTGAAGTCATCTTCAATAGTGAAACATTCTGGATGTCTCAAAAACGCATGGCGGATTTGTTTGGAGTGGATGTGCGAACTATCAACTACCATCTTGGACAGATTTACGACTCAGGCGAGCTTACTAAAGAGGCAACCATCCGAAAAATTGGGATAGTTCAATCGGAAGGAGAACGAGAGGTAGAACGCACACCATTGTTCTATAATTTGGATGCAATCATTGCTGTTGGGTATCGTGTGAACAGCTATCAAGCCACACAATTCAGAATTTGGGCAACATCAGTTCTAAAAGAAATGATTGTAAAAGGATTCGTATTAGATGACGAACGACTGAAACAGGGTAAACATTTTGGCAAAGACTATTTTGAAGACTTATTAGAGCGCATCCGGGAAATACGGGCTTCAGAACGTCGATATTATCAGAAAATCACGGATATCTATGCCGAATGTAGTGCCGATTATGACCCAAAATCAGAAATCACCCAACTCTTCTTCAAGATGGTACAGAATATGATGCATTGGGCTGTTACCCACCAAACTGCGGCTGAAATCATATATTCGAGGGCGGATGCCGAAATGCCGCACATGGGACTTACAACTTGGAGGAACGCACCTGATGGCAGAGTTCAAAAGTCAGATACGATAGTTGCAAAGAACTACCTGTCTGACAAGGAGGTCTCAGCCTTGAATCGTCTATCTACAGCATTCCTCGATTTGGCAGAGCTTCGCGCTGAACGGCAAATAATTTCCACAATGGCTGACTGGAAAAAGCAATTGGATGATTTTCTTACTGTATATGGGTATGATAAATTGAATGATGCCGGTACCATTTCCGCTGAACAAGCGAAAGAAAAAGCATACGCAGAATACGACAAATTTCGCTTGATTCAAGACAAGGAGTATCTTTCTGATTTTGACAAAGAAATTAAGTTGTGGAAAGAGAAAGGGTTGTTTAGCAATGATTAGCTAAAAAACAAAGATTGTGGATGGGGATTCTATAATATATTACAAGATATTTATTCAGAATATCGATAAAACAAGAAACTTAGTCATAAATACCGATAACCAGTATGGGTATAATCTATTGCTCTCCTGCTGAATCACACCCCATCAGGTATAATTTAACAGGATTTTAGTACTATACTTTGTAATAAGGATGTTCTTACTTTTCTTCCTCAAATCCTTCAGACGCATTCGCAATCAACGCCTTTCCGATTTCCATCTGCATGAATTTAGGTAGTCGAAGCAGCGTTGCCATAAGATGGCTATACGTGAACTCTACCTTGGTGTTCAGTATCGGTTCCTCTTCAATGTTTGTATCAATTTTCCCAACGATCTCAGAACCTTCAATAAAATCAGAGAAGTTCGGTTCTTCAGACCAATTTTTTATCGTTCCATCATTGTTGATTCTTAAACGGATATAATCGCCACAATCATCTGCCTCCGGGATTAGACCATTAGGTACATAATCTGCAATTTTGCATATAGCCTTTTTATCTTTATCAAGCAAGAAATATGTTCCACTATCGCATATCTTGGCTTGAAAATATAAATCTCCATATTCCGGCTTCCAATTTAGGAGCCTATGAGTTTTCAAGTCGATTATTCCCGACCACATACCCTTAGAAACCAAAGGGTATGTGTTTTCATATAGTTCGCCAAGGCAAGCATCGGTATAACTACACATTTCCTCATCATACGGAAAGTATATCATAAGGTAGTGTGCCACCTCATTCAAATCTTGCCCTTTGATTCCAATCAATCTCTGTTTTGCCATAATCTATAAAATTAAATAGTTGCTAATGAACTAAAATCAACATCAGGTATAATCACGTCAGCGAGCTTATCCTCAACCATGAATCCCATATAAAGCGGAATGGTGAGTATCTCTCCCTCACGTCCCACATTGTATTGTCCCAGCTTGATTGCGTTGTTGACGTGATACACATCTTTGTTCTTAAGAACCGTAGTCATGCTTTTTGCCTTGCCTGTCTTTGCCTTGACTTCAAGGATAACGCATTCCCCTTTGAACCTCACCAAGAAGTCCAGCTCAAGACCGCTATCCTTATGAAAATAGTATAGTTTTTGCCCGGACTTGCATAGGAAATCAGCCATCAGATTCTCAAAGATAGCTCCTTTGTATCCAAGAAGATTACCCTTCAAAATATCTGCCTGCGTGCCATAATCGAGCATTGCCATTAGAATACCTATGTCGGTGGTATATACCTTGAAACACTCTTTGATGGAATTACCTTCTAACGGCAGTTCTGTAATTTGCGTGTTATAGCATCTACGGACTATCCCGGCATCCTCCAACCATTGAATACTACCAATGTATTGCGAAGCCCTTCCTCCCTTCTTGACGATGGAATACTGGAATTTCTTGTTCTCTTTAGCTAATTGTTTCGGAATAGATTCAAAACATTCACGGATATTAGGTTTGTCTGCATCATCCGCATATTTAACCATATCCTCCTCGTATTCGGCTATAAGGTTGCGCTGTACCTTATATATAAGTTCAATATTCTTCGTTTCAAGGAAGCAGTTCACCACTTCCGGCAGACCTCCGACAATGACATATCTGTACAACAGCTCCATCATTGCCTTATGGATACCGTCAGGAACAGCCTTTTCGTTATCAAAGCATGACTTGACGGAATCAATGATTATATCACTGATTCCGTTTGCCCATAAAAATTCCTCAAAGTCCAACGGGTACATATCAATCACGGTCTCATACCCTACTGGAACAGAATCTTGTCCTTCCTCCTCTTCCTTTTTCTTCTTGCTTCTGCCGTAGCCTTTCACTCCCAAAAGGGAACCAGTAGCAATGACATCGAAACGCCCGTCTATATGGAATGACTTTAAGGCTGTCCTTGCTTCCTTGCATTCCTGAATCTCATCAAGGATAATGCAGGTTTTTCCCTCAATGAAGCGACTACCTTGAATCAAAGCAGAGAGGTTGAGAATAATGGTATCGACATCTATATTGCCTGTAAAGGCTGACTTCTTATCCGGTTCAAGTATGAAGTTCATATAGACCACGCTCTCATAATTCTCTCTTGCGAACTTCTGGACAATGTATGTCTTTCCACACTGGCGGATGCCTTTTATCACAAGGGGCTTTCTGTCCTCAGACTCTTTCCACTTGGCTAAATATGTTTCTATTTTCCTTTTAAGCATAGCGCAATCATATTCTTTCATTGGCAAAGTTACACTTTTTCCAGTGAATAATCTTCAACTCGATACACTTTTTCAATCGAATAAACAATGTATAGCTACATTTTTTCAAGCCAATCACACAATTTCGTGCAAAAACTGATGCAAACCCACAGAAATTCCAAGAAAAGCACTACCTTTGTATTCAACAAGCGTTCTGTAACATCCATGCGGGAATACCCTATTGTTCAACACATTGTATCTGATAGCGGATATTCCACAAAAGGGCTGAAAAAAGGCGGTACAACACGTATATGCAAAACAATGAAATACAGCAATTTGCATTTGTCCCCACATTCTGTGTATTTGTAAAAACAGAGGTTGTACCGATTAAAATGAATTGTCACTGATAGTCAGTGATGTAAATATGCTGCATCGGAATATCACCGTAGCATTCACCTTCGTCGGCCCGATCCACGCTTTGGTCTTCTGCTCCACCCACAAATTTTTCTCCACCACCGAATTCCACTTATACACATCCATCTTATTGCTCAAATATCCCAAACCGATTCCGAACTCGAACGCCCATCGCCGCCCCACCGGCAGATAATATCCGTAACTGATCCCCCCCCCCAATCGACGTCCCCTGCCGTCCCGTTTCATTCAGTTTGATATCGAAATCCGCATACTGCCCGTAAATCCCGAACACATGCCCCGCTTCCGAGCGATCCTCATTGGTCCAGTAGCGGAACTCCGGCCCGCCTCCCGCCACATAAATCCCTTTATCCCCCGTATCCGTTTTCTTTTCCCAGTAAGTCACCGCTCCTTCCAGAAGAATGGAGAAATGGCCTCCGATATGGAACTCCACTCCTCCGTTCGGTGCAAACATCAGCCAATAAAGAGCATTTGTCCGCAAAGAGAGTATCTGATCCACCGGCCTCGTGTCGCGCACCGCATAGCTTCTCCTCTTCCCCGCCGGCCGCCACACCGGATACGGATTCGTTATGATCGCCGCCAGCTGCCGTTCTTTCTGCGCGTCCGACATGGTATCCGAAAGCGCCTCCGTCAATTCCGATGTCACGTTGAACTGCGCCTCGCTCCGGGTCACCGCCCCATATCCTTTCGCCGTGCTCAGATAGACCTTGAATTCCACGCACCGCACCTTATTATATACATCATCATCGTCGTCGTCCCTCATCCACAACGCATCATCATCCTCCTCATCATATACATCTTCTTCCGCAGGCCGCACATGCGTCCATATCCTCACCCCCTGAAGTTCGTTATGTTCCAGCGTGCGGATCAGATAATCTTTCACCGTCGCAATCCGAGCCTCAGCCAGTTCCCTGCTGCCGATCCGGCTATCGGTCGACGAGGTGAAAGCCGTAACGACGATCGAGTCGATCCGTGAAGCCGTCGTCACCGCCACCCGCTTGGCCAGCGAGTCGAACTGCTGTCTCTGCATCAAGTTCGGCCCGTACTGGAACACCAGATCGCTGCTCCCCATAACGAAATAGAACTTCAACTTTTGCGGCCGTGTCAGGCTGACCGTCACCTCCCGGCTGCCATATCCGCCCATCGGCCCCTGCGCCCGGAGATCCGTCGCACAGACTCCTGCGACCAGCCCCAAAGCCAGTGTCGCGATCAGGCGCTTCATATTATTTTGTATACCGACTCGCTGCATATATCAATTTTCCGGTGCGGCGGAATGATTCGTCTCTTTATGATTCACATCTTCATTCGAAGCGGCCGCCGTTCCCGACACTTTCCTCATCCCCGCCACTCCTCTGAGCTTCAAATACCTGTACATGCTCCGCTCATTACACCGCACGATATCGCAAATATCCCGCACGGTAAAATCCCCCTGACAATACATTCTCACAGCCAAGTCGAGCTTCTCGGCATTCATCTTGATCGACCCTTTCGGCCGCCCGCCCTGCACACAGCGTTTTCCGCCCGTTTCCCGTCTTTTCGCGCCCTGTTTTCCCGCCAGCACCGGCGCATATCGATGTATGTGCGACAAAAGAAGTTCGCCGCCGCCGTGCAGCAAAGCATCCCGACACTCCTCCAGCCACCCTTCGTCCAGCGACACCAGCACGAACCGTTTGCGCGACCAAGTCAAAAACACCTCCAGCAACTCCTCCACCCCACGACAGACATCCCCCAACGAACAGACAACCAGCTTATCCCCCTCCTTCAGCAGCTCCGCCACCTCCAGGAACCGTTCTTTCGCACGCTCCCAACTCTCCGCCACCTCGATGCCATCGACACCATACCTCCTCAGCCTGGCGATCCCCGTCCCAGTCCGATCCATGTTATCCGTCGCTATGGCAAAACCTCTGATCATTTTATCATCTGTCGTTTCCCTGTCAGCTTCCTTGCTACCCCCCCATCAGCCCCGCCCCGATCGCACAACACACTGATCGAACGAAAGTTCCAACCCCTCCTGTAACAGGAAGCCTCCCCTCCAAGCACCCTCCTCCCCGAATATCTGACAGCAAAAATACTGAAAGAAATTCCCAATTGCAAATTTTTTGCACATAAAATTTACAGAAAAGCCGCCGAAAGCGGATTTGCAAAAGAGACGAATTACCTTATCGGAGACGATTTTATCCGTCCGGGGTTATCTGACAACAACAAAACAATTATTATGACAGAAATATTTACTCCGCCGACCGCCGGAGTTCAAAGAGCGTCACCTCCGGCAGAGCCCCGATGCGCATCGGGAACAAGACATACCCCACCCCATCGTTCACATAAAGGCGCAAACCGCCCTTGACATACAATCCCGACCATTCGGGATAGAGGAACTCAGCCGGCGAGAGATGTAACCGCCCCAGATTCAGTTTCATCTGCATGGCATGGACATGCCCCGCGACCGTCAGGTCGGGAGCCGCCGTCTGCGGTATCGAATCCCAGAGAGCCGGAGTATGAGACACCAGCAGCGAAAAACAGGAAGTGTCCACGCCTTGCATGGCCCGGCGCAAATCGCTCCCGCCCTTCACCGCATGCACCCCGTTTCTCCTGTCCTTATGAGGAAAATCGACCCCGGCCACCGCCATCCGATCAGCCCCCCGCTCCAGCCAGATATGCTCGTTTTGAAGGAGTTTCCATCCCAGCGCGCGCTGAATCTCTTTCAGCCGTTCGAGACTGCGCTCCGCCGCCGTATCGCTGCCGGGGACATAGATACCGAAATCGTGATTCCCCAACACGGAGACCACCCCGTCCGGCGCCTTCAGACGGCTCAACCGGCGGAAAACATCCGGCGTGATCTCCGAACTGCGGATATTGACCAAGTCGCCGCAGTTGACGATCAGATCGGGCTTCAGCGCCAGGATCGTATCGACAATATCCGTCATCAGCGTGCCGGAGGGGGCCAGGTTGCCGATATGCAAGTCCGAGAACTGGGCGATCCGGTAGCCGTCGAACGCCTCCGGCACCTTCGGGGAAGTCACTTCGATCCGATTGACCCGTATGGTCGAAATTCCGTGACTTGCGCCGTAAATCATGATGCAGACAACCGAAGCCGCCAGCACGCCTCCGACCGCCTCGAAAAAACGCCGCCGTTTCCGCGAGCCCCGGTTCAGCAAGGCACCAATCCCCGAAAACAGCGCAAACACCGTTTTCGACACGAAAAAAAGCAAAAACACCCACATCAGCCACAGCATGGCCTGCGCAGCCTCTTCCTCCCTGCCGAAAGTACCGTTCACCGCATAAAGCGCTGCCGGCAGCACGAGATCCAACAGCACGGCCTGTACAAGAAGTATAACCCTCCCCACAGGTTTCGCCTTTCCCCGGAAATACCGATGCCACACATAAAAGTCACTCGCCATGGAACATACCATAGCCGTCAATAACAAATAGACCATCATAATCCGTATCTTTCTTCTGACAAGCAGAATGCAAATATAGGCGATCTGTCCGGCCATGCGACAAAAACAGTTCCGGAGCCCGCCGGTCGGCGAAAAAAGCTATCTTTGTTTTTCAATTCACAGCGACCATGAAAAACAAAGCCTTCGCTTGTGCGCTCGCAGCGCTGTTCGCCACGGCCTGCAATACAGAACACGGCCCCGAGAAGCCCGGAAATTCCAAGTGGATATCCCGGATAGTGGAATACAGACCGGCTCCCGGACAGTTCGTCAACACCTATCTGGGCAGTATCGACGCTGCCCGGGGAGTGGTCGGCGGCAAAAGCGGCTGCGTGTCGTTAGGAGGATTCGGCGGCTATATCGTTTTCGAGTTCGACCATGAGGTACGAAATATCGACGGTACCGATTTCGTGATTTTCGGAAACGCTTTCGACGGCAATTCCGAGCCCGGCATCGTGGAGGTGAGCCCCGACGGCCGGAGCTGGTACCGTCTCAAAGGCTCGGAAGACGACGCGGACGGAACCGTCCGCGATTATACGATCGCATACGTCAGACCGGAGCAGACCTCGACGGCTGAAGCTGTGGCTTGGACTGACAGTCGAAACAGGAGCGGCCGGATTGAGACGGTTTCCGCCCACCGGCAATGTTACTGGCCTCTTTTCCTCGCCGACGCCCCCGAGACACTGATTTTCAGGGGGCTCCTTCTGCCCGGCAATTCTTCGTGGAACGGCGAGCGATTCGTACAAGCCGCTTTCGCGCATGGGTATGCGGACAACTGGTCGGCCGACTACAACGAAACGGCGGGCGACGATCCCGATACCCGCGGAAGCAACAAGTTCGATTTGGACAATGCCGTCGACAGCGACGGCAATCCGGTTGCCTTGACTGCTATCCGGCAGGTCAAAGTCTATACTGCCATGAACCAATGGGTGGGGGGAGGTATCGGCGAGACTTCGACCGAAATCTGCGGAGCTCTTTCTTTGTCTGCGAGCCTGTAACCTTTCTTATCGTTTTTCTCGTTCGAGGGCCTGGCGACCGGCGTTTATTATTTTTCGGCCTCCGATCCGTGGGATCGGTTAAAATGGGGTTCCCGCGTCAGCTGCGGCCCAGTCGCCAAGGCCGCACTGCGGCCTTCGGGGACAAGCGACGAGCCCAAAAAACGCAAAGTATTTTAATTGTACAATTTATTACAATGATCTTCCCGTGTCAGGCCGGAGCCACCCCCGGCGGTGTCCGGTGCCGCTCGGCACTCGAGCCGGGCTGGAACTACCCCTAACCCTGCCGGCTGCGGCCCGCC